>CAJOQO010000190.1 GCA_905236545.1 uncultured Lachnospiraceae bacterium | reverse complement strand
TTACTATTCACGGCCGATCTGAGTCTTTGTATCTGACGCGTCAGGCTTGCCTGTAAGCGGCAGTATAAAGCTCAGATCAGGCCCGTGAATAGTAACATCGTAATGATTCATTCGGTTTCTTCTTTTGTTTCTTTTTCTTCCTTCGCTCTCCTCTTTTTCTTCCTTCTCCGGATGAGCAGAACGATCAGGAGCAGGCAGGCTCCGGCTGCGATCCCGCCGGCCAGTGCGATCCTTCCGCGCATATCCTTGTCCTGGCGAATCGATTCATAATATACGAAGGAGCCTCCGTTCGTCAGTGGGAATACGATGTAGCTTCCATCCTTCTCGTATGCCGTCTCCTTCAGGTCTTCCCCGGGAGGCGCGGTGAACAGCCTTCCTCCTGCTGACAGCCTGGCGCGAACTGACAGATCTTTGTCATAATCGTTGACCGTCAGTGTTTTCGCGTCAATGAGCGGACCGGTCAGCTGATCTTTGATGACCTGCCGCAATTCCTGTCCGGGTTTCCCTGATTCACCGGCTTTTCCGCTCCCTTCCGGGTCTTCCGTCTCATTTTCGCCCGATGGGCGGATCCGGTTTTCCAGAACCTCCACGATGGATTCCGTGGAGACGGGACTGTCCTGAACGGTGAATTCCTCTACCTGCAGCTTCTGTCCCTCATAGAAGGTACCCTCCACCAGATAATCCGGAACATCGCCCTCAGACGCGATGGTGGTTGCGGCACGGTGATAGGCCCCTGTTATAGTCTGACTGCTGAAAATATGGTTTTTGTCAAAGTCATCCCATACCCAGTAATCGGTTCCCCTGTTGGGCACCTCGGGCAGCTTTTCCAGGCTTCCTCCGAAGGGAACACTGATCTCTTCAAAGGGCCTGTCCTCCACGACAAAGGTGAGCGTACAGGTGCTTCCGGAAGCCGGCAGTTCTTCCTGCAAAACGGCGGAAGCGCCTGCACTCTCCGGCTCAGGATCCTTCGGCCTGACCGGCCGGGCCGCCTCGGCATATCCGATATTGTCCACTCCGCCGATTCCGTAATCGACATACTGGCAGCCTGATACCTTCCCGTCCGCGTCTCCCGCGATCGCCCCCATGTATTCCCTGCTGTCTCCGATATAGCTGTAGGAAACACACCCGCTGATCGCCTGGCCTTTTCCTGCGATCCCGCCGACATACGCACCGCCGGACAGCAGGCTTCCCGCGCAGCAGTCTGTGATGGTTCCCTGGGATTTTCCGCAGATCCCGCCGCAGTAATCCCCCTCATCAACGCAGATCTCTCCCGTGTTTGCGCTGTCCGTGATGATCCCGAATTCCATGCTTCCGCAGATCCCGCCGGCAGACTCCTTCTTCGCCCTGACCGGGCCCTGATTCAGGCATTTACGTTCAGACGCGAAGATCGTATACCGGGCATCCTTCAGCATATACTTTGAGACATCCAGCACCCCCTCCGCGTCGATCTTGTTCTCAAACCCGATGCATCCGGCGATCCCGCCGGCATTGGTATCACCGTTGATCTCCCCGGTGTTGCTGCAGCTTTCCACGGATGCCGTATCGCTCTGATACGGATTCTGGCCTGAAACATCGGTCTCGGTATACTGATCCTCCAGAGAGATGTTCTGCGCAAGGCTGAAGAAGGTCTCAAGGATCTGATCCAGCTGATCCGTGATCGCATCGATATCGGACGCAGCCTTGCCGGTCATGAGACTGGCGCTGTCCGCAATCGGAACAACAGAAGCGATCAGATCCTGAAAATGGCTGTAGAAAGGTGCCGTATCAGGTGCCGACACTTCCAGATCCTGCAGGATCTGCAGCGCGTTCTCGATCGCGTCCGGATCCAGGATGGAAGATGCATCCGCGAGAATCTCATAGATCAGCGACCTCAGCTGCGTCGTATCCGGCAGATTCGTGTCCACATTCACCTGCATGTTCGAATCCCGCGAGCTGTCTGCGCTGTACACGTCCCCTGCCTGCACGGAATGATCCATGTCTGAGCTGTAATCCAGCACCGTTTTACCCGTGGATCCGTCCTCCGGCCCGGTTCCCGCCGACGCATCCGGGCTTCCTGCGGACGTGTCAGAAAGGCTCCCGTCCGGAACAACGGTATCCTCGATCAGGTCTGACCCGGACGCGGCACTGCCGTCCTCCTCCATGCCGGAGCCGGTCAGGATACTCTCCTCTTCCACGATTCCGGCCGAACCGGTTTCCTGCGGTTCCTCGTAGAGCGGCTCCTCCAGTGCGCCGTCAGCCGGCGCACCCTCTTCCTGAAAGACATCCCCGGCCCACTCCGGATCCGTGTTCATCCCGGGGTCTTCCTGCGCCGGGGCCAGCACATCGCCGGGCTGATCCGCCCCATCGTTCAGGTTTCCCGCCACATCCGGATCATACCCGCTCTGCGTATCGTCCGGATACAGATTCTGCATGCCGTCCGGATCCGCGCTCTGCGTATCGTCCGGGTACACGCCAGGCATACCATCCTGGCCCGTGCTCTGCATATCGTCCGGATACACATCCTGCTCGCCATCCTCCGGTATGACCGTGTCCGGATCAGCGGTCTGAGCTGCGCCGTCCGGCACCGGCGTATCAGGATCCGCCGGCTGAAGGGAGAAAAGGTCCGACAGAGAAGCATCTCCCGCTCCCGGATCCGCATCTCCGATCTGCAGATCGCCTGACTCTGATCCCGATGTCAGGGCAGGCTCATCCCCGGAAGCAAGCTCAACCTCTGTGTTTTTTGTTACATCAAGCGTTCCCTCGATGGTCCGCCCGCTCTTTTCCTCCCTGCTGTTCAGATACTGATCCAGCTTCTTCCACCAGTCACTCTCCCTGGCGTTCAGAACAGAATTCAGCTCTGACGAGCTGTTTCCTTTTACTGTCACATACACCGGAAGCTGGAAAAACTCTGTCGTCCTGATCAGTCTGGCAAGCTGATCCAGTGCTTCGCCGAGCGCCCTGCCGTTTTCCTGGCTGTAGGCGGCCTGAAGCTCAGAGGTCGCAGCCTGTATGGCGGAAGAGGCCTCTTCCACCTGTGTCCCGATGTCATCCGTGATCCCCTGCAGGTCTCCGACGGTCTGCTGCGCATAACCGGACGCAGCAGCGATGTCATCCCGGATCTCCCCGGAGGAATCCGAAACATCCTTCGCCAGCGTATCGATCAGCTCATTCAGGCGGATCAGCTGCCTCTTCAGTTCTTCCACCTGGGAGCGGGAGTATTCCCAGATGCTCTCCGGTTCCAGCTGGCCGGCGATTCCGCCGGCATCCCTGCGTCCCGACACCGCTCCTTCGTTGGAGCAATTGACCGTGAAACCGGCCGCGCGCCCGACGATCCCGCCAACATTATAACCCGTATGCGGATAGCCGACGATCCCCCTGTTGGTGCATTCGCTGACCGTTCCCGCTGAATAGCCGGCGATCCCGCCGACATCCATGATATCAACAAAGTCCTCTGCGCTCATGGAAGAAACGTCAAAAGACGGCAGGTTCGTAATGCCTGACACGATATTGCTCTTTTTCCGGGCATCTGTCTCAATGTATTCTGTATTGACTTCTCCGGCGTTGATACAGTTCACGACACTGCCGCTGTTCTCTCCGGTGATTCCGCCCGCCTTGTGCTGCGAGATAACTCTTCCTTCGAAGGAGCACCCGATAATCGCGCCCCCCTGCGTATTGATTCCGGCGATTCCGCCTCCATCCTCCGACGCGCGCACTCTGCCCCGGAAGCTGCAGCCGCGGATCGTCCCCGCGTTGCTTCCGACGATCCCGCCCAGCTTCGTGGCGCTTCCTGCCGGCTCGATCCTTCCCTCCACATGCAGATTGCTGATCCTGGCTCCTCTTCCGGCATAGCGGAACAGGCCCAGCGCGGAGCCTGCAGAACGTATCACAACACCGCGGATGGTGTGCCCCTGTCCGTCAAAGGATCCGGAGAAATAGGGGATCGGGGTGAACTCTCTTTCTGCGATGCTGATGTCGTCATCAAGCACAACATCCAGGTTCTCCGAATAGGTATCGACAGTGCACCGTTTCGCGAGTTCCTTCAGGTCCTCCTCGTCCGAGATCCGAAACGTTTCCCTCCCTTTCCGTGCCGCGAACGCCATGGTCGTCGGAGGCGTGCACAGCCCCAGCGTCAGGGATGCCGCCGTCATCAACGGGACGATCTTGCTCACGGGTATTCTCAGCTTTCGATTCACAGGTCTTCCTCCTTTCCCGCGTCCGGCAGTTTCAGGGTAAATGTCGTCTTTTCGATCGGCTTGTCCAGCAGCAGGATAAACTGCGGCAGCACTGTCATAACCAGAACCACGGATACGGCCGCGCCTCTTCCGACCGCAAGACCGATATGGCTTACATACACGTCGCTGACGCGCAGGCCGATCATGAATCCTGCCATCGTCAGAATCGATCCGGAGGTAATCACCGTCGCGAAGCCCTCATCCACCGCGGCGATCATTGCTTCCCGTTTCCCCGCTTCCTTCTTCAGGGACAGATAGCGGTTCATGATGACGATGGCATAGTCAATCGTCGCGCCCATCTGGATCGCCGAGACGATCATATCCGTGACAAAGGATGCCGTCAGGTGCTGGAAGTACGGGAATGTAAAGTTGATCCAGATGCTTCCCTGGATCACAAATGCCAGCAGCGCGGCGCCGACAAAGCTCCGGAAGGTAAACAGCAGTATGATGAAGATAAATGCGATCGTCAGCAGCGCGATCTTCTTTGAATCCCCGGTGTAGGATTCCGCGAGATCCCGGGCGCTGGTAATCTCACCCACCACAAGCACATTGCCCTCGCCGTAATACTTCTCCGCCTCCTTCCGGATCGCGTCCGTCAGGGCGATGCTTTCGTCTCCCTCCACCGGTACGTCCGCGTTGAAGATCAGGCGGTCATAGTTTTCTCCCCTCAGCTGCATGGTTCCGCGGTGCAGCTGCGCGCGGAGCTCCCGGATCTGATCCGCCTTCTCCTCATCCAGAGTCACCATGCCCTGATCAATCTTTTCAAACAGGTATTCAAACATATCCAGCAGGATCACGCGGTATTCATCCGCGTTCCCGAAAAATACCTGATACTCCTCATGCTTGATCCCGTACCCCTCGAACAGCAGGAGCGCCGTCTCATAGTCCAGATCCAGCAGCTCGGCAAACATCTGCGGCGTGAAGGGATCGGTGAGGACATGCCCATCCCCGACCTCGATATTTGCCAGCCCGGTCGCATTTCTGACACGCCCCATTCCGGACACGCTGCGCAGAATCGCCTTCTCATTTTCATAAGCGCCGGACGGCACGATCACGGCAATCACATTGGAATCCGCGAAGGTATCACGGATCCGGTGCATGGCCTCACGGCCCGGAGAATAGACAATCTCCGTAATGGAGGTATCGGAAAATGCATACCGGGTCTGCCTGGAATAATAGAATGCAAATGGGAGAATCAGAAGGAATACCCACACGAAGCAGTACTTCGCCCTGGTCAGGAATTTTCCCCATGGCCGGATGCTCGGAATCAGATTGCGATGGGCAGTCTTTTTCAGCTGCTTCGGGAACAGCATGATCAGGCCCGGCATCAGGAGGAACACCGTGATCAGGCTGCAGATGATCCCTTTCGTCAGGACGATGCCCATGTCGTAGCCCAGCCTGAACTGCATCATCGTCAGGGCGATCAGGCCTGAGATCGTCGTCAGGGAGGAAGAGGAGATCTCAAGGATCGCCTTCGAGAGCGCCTCGATCAAAGCCTCCTTTACGTTTGGATTCTTAGCAACCTCATCCTGGTAGCGGTGGATAAAGATAATCGCGTAGTCAATCGCCAGAACCAGCTGAAGGATGACCGCAATGGAATTCGTAATGGAAGAGATCTCCCCCAGCCAGTAATTTGTCCCCATGTTCATCAGGGCCGCCACGGCGAAGACGATTCCGAAGATCACCACCTCAAAGTAGCTTCTGGAGGTAAACAAAAGAACGCCGACGATCACCACCGCGGCGATCGCGAGTACGCCCACCATCTCCCTCGCAAGCTCCGCCGAAAAATCGTAGCCGATCCCGGAGGAAATATACGTATCGTACCCCTTCAGCCGTTCCTTGATGTGATCCATCTCCGCCTCGACCGCCGGGTCGTCCTCCTCTGCGTCGAAGGAGATGGACAGCAGCGCCGATGAGTTGATGAAATGCGCCGGAGAATCGTCGAAGTCCACGCTCGCGACATGCTCATACCCGCCGATCTCATCAGCCAGCTTCGAAGCGATGTCACAGGTGATGTTGGAGATCATGACATCTGCGGTTCCATACGTCAGGAACTCCTTGTTCATGATCGTGAGTCCCTTCCTCGTCTCGGTCGTATCCGGAAGAAACGCGGTCAGGTCATCGTTCACCCTGACCTTTCCGACTGACATTCCGCAGTACACACACAGGAGAATAAACACTGCAAGAACCGCGAATCTGGCGTTGACAATGCCGGTCGCGACAAGTTTCATCACGTCCGGCTTCTGAACTTCGGTATTCTTTTGTCTCTTGAATGACATTGCAAAGGCTTCCTCCACTGATTCTATCCGTTCATTATATTCCTTTGCATTGGTCGGTCAAGAGTTTATCCTATACACTTTTTGCAAAGTGTCAAACAGACGTTACTATTCACGGCCGATCTGAGTCTTTGTATCTGACGCGTCAGGCTTGCCTGTAAGCGGCAGTACAAAGCTCAGATCCTGGCCGCGAATAGTAACCAACAGACAGGTTATTCCTCCTGTTCCGTTCCATAGGTCTCCAGGTAGCTGTGCGCGCGGCCGCCCGCCTTGTAACCCGGAAACGTCTCGATATTCACCGCGTGAATACTGTTGAAAATGCTCTGCTCAATCTCAGGATTGAACCGCTTCAGCCGCCGGATCAGGCTCTTGACTTCCTGACGCCTGGATCCGCCGCTTCCATTGTCGCAGGTCGAACCGTTTTCCGTAAAACGGCATGCGCACTGGATAAACTCCAGTTCGTTCGCATCTCTCCAGGCAAGAACCGCCTTCTCCTGAATACAGTAAAGCGGACGGATCAGCTCCATCCCCTCAAAGTTCGTGCTGTGAAGTTTCGGCAGCATGGCCTGCAGCTGGGAGCTGTAAAACATCGCCATCACCGTCGTTTCGATCACATCGTTCCTGTGATGCCCCAGGGCGATCTTATTGCATCCCAGCTCCTTCGCCTTTGAATACAACGCACCCCTGCGCATCCTGGCGCACAGGTAGCAGGGCGACTGCGCGGAGGAATTGGCAATGTCAAAGATCCGCGTCTCAAACACCGTGACCGGAATGTGAAGAAGCGCCGCGTTCTCCTCGATCTTCTTCCGGTTCTCTTCATTGTATCCGGGATCCATCACGAGATACACAGCCTCAAAGGGCACATCGCTGTGACGCTGAAGCATCTGGATCAGCTTTGCCATCAGCATGGAGTCTTTGCCTCCCGAGATGCAGACGGCGATCCTGTCTCCTGCCCCGATCAGCTCATAACGCTTCACGGCACGGGTAAAGGGAGTCCACAGATCCCTGTGATAGGTCTTCTGGATACTTCTTTCCACGCGCTGGTACTTTTCAAGAGAATCATTCATGTGCACTTCATTCCTTTGTTACGATTCACGGCCAATGTCAGATCAGGCCCTGCGCAGATTTCATTTCCGTACCGCTGCCGATATACTTCATGCACAGCATCGTCATATCATCAAACTGCGCTGCGCCTTCCGCGAAACGGTCCACATCCGCCTCGACCGCAAAGACAATCTCCTTCACCGTCAGATCGCCTGTCCTGTTCAGCGCTCTTTCCAGCCGCTCCATCCCGTAGAGTTCTCCGGAGGTGTTATTGGATTCCGAGATCCCATCCGTATAAACAAACACAATGTCGTCCGGTTCAAGCTGCACCTCATAATCTTCGTAAACAGCCGTCCTGAGCCCGCCGACGACCAGTCCATGCCTGTCATGCAAAACATGGAAGCTCCCGTTCTGCCACCGGAGAACAGGATTGGCATGGCCCGCGTTCGTGCAGATCAGCTTTCCGTTCGTCAGATTCAGGATCCCCATCCAGACTGTAACAAACATCTCCGGCGGGCCGTCTCCGCAGATCTGCCGGTTCACCTCCGTTATGATCTCACCCGGAGTCCCGCCCTGTTTCGCTCTGTAATTGATCAGGTTTTTGGAGGACATCATAAAAAGCGCTGCCGGGATTCCCTTGTCTGATACATCCGCGATCACCATGGCCAGATGATCCTCGTCGATCAGGAAGAAATCATAGAAATCACCGCCGACCACCCTGGCAGGCCTCATACGTGCATACAGATCAAACTCCGTACGGTCCGGAAACGCCGGGAAGGTAAGGGGAAGCGCGGATTCCTGAATCTGGGCCGCCATGCGAAGCTCCGTTTCCGCACGCTCCCTCTCTCCGGCCATCCTTGCAGCCTCTTTCGTATACCGGTCCATCTCCTTCGTGAGAGAAGTAAACTCCCGGGCGAGGATCCCGATCTCGTTCCCGCTCCGAATGGACTTCAGCTGTTCCCCGGTTCTGCCGGCATCCTTATCCTGTTCATAATCACGCACAGCCTTCGTGATGCGTGACATCGGCCTCAGAATCGTTCGATACATCACGAACAGGGTCGCAACAGCAAGGAGCGTAAGGATGAAGATCAGCTGCCGCTTGATCGCGCCGACGAATTCCAGTTTTTTCGAGAGTTCCCCGTAGCTGACAAACAGGCAGAATCTCATGTCGAACGGACTGACGGGAGGACGATAATCCACAGAATACCCGAAGGTATCCTGATCCGACATCTGCAGCCAGTTCATTTCGATAAAGGAAGACCTCACTACTCTATTGTAGTTTTCCTGGGATTGCCGAAGCACGTCCACCTCCGCTTCTTCCCCAAGCTTCTGCATAGAATCCGGATTCGTATCCGCATCAAACAGAACCCTCTGGACCCCTTTGTCATCCGTATAGATCAGGGTCAGCTCATCCATGCCGAACGAACGCGCATCATAAAGAAAGTCATACATCACATAACCATAAGTCGCAATGCCATAGACCTGTTGTTCTTCCCCGGAAAACTGTTCCAGATTCGCTGTGGTTACTGAGTAAATGGACTCGATATCATACTTATAAATAATATCATTCAGCGCGTTATACAGTTCAAAGCTGCCTGTTTTCTTTACCTCCTCGATCCCTTTTCTGACTGTCTCCGGATGATCTGCCCAATAGCGCAGCATCCATGGATAAGCCTGATAACCCTCCAGATCTGTCTCGAACAGTAAAAGACATTTTTGATCTGTTTCACGAGCCTGCCTCAGGTAAAAGGAAGCAACCCCGCTCATAATATAGCTGCTGGCCAGCAGGCCCACACCAACGATCAGAAGGAGCAGAACACTGCCCACCTGAAACAGCTTCTTATGGTTCCTCACGCATAAAGGCGCAAACACGAGGGTAACCGCCAGACACGCGGAAAGCGCGAACGTGGTTTCCAGAATATTGGCGATATAGAAATAGATGATTGCCATGAAAAGAATGACAGACAGTAGTCCCCTGTCCCGTTTCCACAGCGCTGCGAGGCATACGATTCCATCCACGGCAGGGGAAATGCAGAAAACCACGGCAGGCAGGATCCCAATCCCTTCCGGGCCTCTCTGAATGGATCGGGTGATCATGCAGATGATGCCGGCGGCGCTCACCAGCAGGACGATCAAAAGCAGCCATGGCTGCAGCTTCCCTGCCAGATCTGCTTTTTCCGCCGCCCGGAGAAGATAGATCGTCACAAAGAAAAACCACAACTCCACGCCAATAAACAGAAGGACATAAAACGCCAGTGACACGATCTTCGTGGCCCCGGACGATTCAGGGCCGGCCAGGACATATCCGCAGCCCGCAGCCGCAGTGAAAAGGTTCACAAAGATCGCCCGGCAGAATATCTGGTATTGAGGAAGCGTCTTTCGCTTATTGATAGTGCTGACACCGATGAAAAGAACCAGAAGCAGGACGATCGCGCCTATATCGCTGATCAGAATAAGCTGATATCTTTCCATTCGTCTGTCGCCCTCCCATCGTTTTCTCTACTGCCTGATGCGTTTCTGTCTGCGGTCATTTTCCGGGAGATCTGTAGTCAAGACAGAGCATCGTCAGATCATCAAACTGCGGCGTATCGCCGACAAATTCATCGATCTGTTCCCGGACGGTCCGGAGAAACTCTTTCAGATCCATATTGCCCGACTGAGGATCTTCCCCTGTCATTTCCCTGCTCTTTTCAAGCGCGGCGAGCATCCTGTCGCAGCCAAACAGCTCCTCCTCGCTGTTGTTTGCCTCCGGGACTCCGTCCGTATACAGAAAGAGCATATCTCCCGGATTCATCGTCCAGTCCGAATCTTTGTATTTTACTCCTTCCAGACCGCCCATTGCCATCCCGTGCGGATCCTTCTCCAGTACGAAGCCCTCATCCTTCCGGTAGAACACCGGATACTCATGTCCGGCGCAGGCGGATACAAGGCGGCCGGTGGAGATCGTCAGAATTCCGAGCCACGCTGTGACAAACATATCATCTTCGTTCCCCTCGCACAGCAGGTTGTTGACCTTTCTCAGGATCCCGGCAGGCCCCTGATCAAAACCGGAAAGAGCAACATTTTTGATCAATACCTTGGAGATTACCATAAACAGCGCAGCCGGGACTCCCTTTCCGGAGACGTCGGCGCAGACAACTGCCAGATGGTCGTCATCGATGAGGAAGAAGTCGTAGAAATCACCCCCCACCTCCTTTGCCGGATCCATCACGGCGTAAAGGTCGAACTCCTTCCGGCCGGGGAAGGCCGGAAAATGCGCCGGGAGCATATTGTGCTGGATGTCAGCCGCTACGGAAAGCTCGGTATCCAGGCGCTGCTTTTCCGATGTGATCTGTACGATCTTCTGGACATACCCCTTCATTTTGACCGACATGGCCTCGAAGGCTTCCGCGAGTGTCTGGATCTCGTCACCGGTTTTGAGCGAGTTCTCCATCCGGAATACCATGTCGTCTCCCTTCATCTCCGAGACAAGGAAGGTCATCCGCTTAATCGGCCCGGACAGCCCGTTCGCAAACAGCATGGCAATCAGAACTGCCAGAAAGAGAACCGCCACAGCAATCACAAGCGTGCCGAGAACCGACCGTTTCTCATTGAGACGCACTTCATTGATCGACTGTGCCATAACAGAATCCGACTTCTGGGTCAGAAGTACGGCGGTACGGTTCAGGTCCTCCTGGGAAATGGTAATCAGCATCGTCCATCCAACCGTCTCGATGGGCGCATATGCAACATAAGTCATCTCTCCGTCCACATGAACCAGGGAGAATCCGACATCACCATCCAGTGCCGTACCAACCAGAGCGGCCAGCTCCGCGTTGCTGCTTTCCTTCAGGCTCTTCAGGCTGTTTTCATCCTGGCCAAGCTCTCCGGAAGACCGGGATGAATAAATGATATTCCCGTTTTCGTTGATCAGGCAGGTATCCGTGTATTCCCCCAGCTGCGCGTCAGCTACGATTGCCCCCATGTCTTCTATGCGAAGAGATCCGCCGCACACGCCCGCCAGGTAGTTGTCCACATAGAAGGGAACGCCTACCATGACTTCTCTGCCGCCGGTAAACACGTCGGTATTAACCGGGGTAAAATAGGTATCGTTGTGGATATACGCCCCTACATACCATGGCCGTCTTTCTGCATTAAATGTCACCGGCGTCCCGTCAGAGCGCACCTTGTTTTCCGGTGAATAGTCCGCGATGATGCTTGCTCCGCCTGCCAGAGACACCACACAGCTCACAAGGGCATCCGTACCATCCACGATCTCCATCATCATGGAGCTGAGCCCGCCGACCCGGCGGATCTGAGACGACAGATATTCATTGTAGGGATCCGCTTCATCGGAATACAAAAGCTGCAGCTTCAGTTCCCCCGTGTCCGACAGGGAGGGCGGGGATACCCTGGCCGTCGCCGCTATGGATGATTCGAGCACCCGCTGAACCTGGCTTGCCAGTACCTCCAGGTCATGCCGCATCGTGAAAAACTCTCCGTTCAGCAGCTTCGCCTCGGCAACCACAAACTTCTGATAGTCCTCGGTCACCAGGTCTCTGAGGGCTTCCGATGCGGTATCCATGATCACATCATTCTGATCCAGATTCGTCTTTTCCATGATGCCGGCAAAATGCCGGAACTGATAGATCCCCATCACCATAAACAGAACAGCCGCCATGGCAACAGGAAATATGTTCATCAGGAAAGCTTTCATGCGCAGGCTTCGTTTCATCTGCTCCTCCTGTATGCGACCGGAACACGGTCAGGAATGTCCGCTCTTAAGGACATGTCATTCCGGATCCCGTTTCGTCCATCCCATCCGGACGAAACGAATGTTGGTGATCATTCCTTCATTTCAACATCACGAAAATACATAGAGCTCCATCCGGCCCAGAACGGTTGAAAGCTGCGAACTCTGCTTCCCAGCACAAACAGATGCTCTGTGGAGATCAGCGGAACCCATACCGCATCTTCCCGGACCAGTATTCTCTCCAGCGCGGCATATTCGTCCATACGTTCCTCCCAGTCCTTTATCGTGCGCGCTTTTCTGATCCTGCTGAGGATCTCCTCATCGGCAAAATTGCTGGAACGATACAGTGTCTTTCCCCTGTTGCCGAAGAACGTATAGATAAAGTTATCCGGATCGTTATAATCTGCGCTCCACTCCCCGGTATAGGATATGAGATCGCCGCTGTGCCTGAGGTATGTGTAGCTTTCGCTGTCATAGCTCACAATCGAAACATTCAGTCCGACCTCCCTCAGATCATCACAGATCATCTGCAGCATCGTCAGCTTTCTGGAATCGGTCTGGGAATTCGCCGCCAGCTCCAGCCGGGCCTCGCTGGCGCCCGGAACCTCGCTGATCAGTCTCTTCGCTTCTTCCGGGTCATATTTCAGCCACCCCTGATTCTCTTTGCAGTACCCGATCAGTCCCTTCGGAAAGATTCCGTCGATCAGGATGCCTGCCCCGCCGTACAGTTCGTCAAGGATCTTCTGCCGGTCGATCGCCAGCTGGACAGCCTTCCGGATCCTGACGTCATCCAGCGGGGGGGTGTCCATATTCATCATCAGATACCGGATCTCCACACGGTCACACACAACCAGGCGCTTCAGCCATTTCCCGGAATCAATGATTTCATCCACCGCGTCCGGGTTGATCAGATTGGTATCAAGAATATCGAGATCGCCGTTCTGGAAAGAGCTGTACATAACCGCAGGAGGAAGCGTGGTCAGCCACACACTGGATGCCGAGAGCTTCTCTCCCTTATGGCAGTGATAGTAAGGATTCTTTTCCAGTATAACCTGTTCCTTTGAATATCCCGTCACCATATATGGCCCGGAGCCAAGCGTTGTCTCCTCATCGGATCCGTACTCATCTCCCACCTTCTTTACGAAGGCTTCACTCAGGATACTGCAGGGAGGAGAGGCAAGCAGATAGACATATCCCGAGAAGGGTTCAGACAGAGTGATATCGAGATGCCTGTCATCCAGAACACGGATCCCTTCCGGCTGATCCCTCTTCTTCATGATCACATCCTGTGCCCCAAGGATCATATCCGCGAAATCCGTCTGCTTGCTTCCCGGATGCGACAGCATCCGGGAAAAGGTGAAAGCCACATCGGAGGCTTTCACCGGCGTTCCGTCAGAAAAATACGCGTCCTCCCTCAGCGTAAAGCTGTAGGTCAGGCCATCCTCTGAGACGGTATAATCCTCCGCAAGTCCCGGATCCAGCAGATCCAGTCCGTCCTCATCCACACGGATATCAAACAGCCGCTCGTAAATATTCAGCGGAATCATGTATTCTTCCGATGTCAGATGAACATCCATCGTTGAAATGGGATCTGACGAACCGACCCTCAGCACGCCATCCTCCAGACAGCCCGTCTGCGCTGCGACAGGCTGCCCGTCTGCGAGCTCTGTGCTTTCCGTCTGCGCCGCGGCAGGCTGTATGAAAAAAAGGCAAAGAAGAGATGCCAGTATGATCCAAATGCTCTTTCTCATCGTCCTGTTCCTCTGTCCTGTCCCGGGGAAACTCTCACAGAATCAGTGTATCCCTGGTGTAAAACCAGATCTGTCGTTACTGTTCCCGGTTATGAGATATGGAAGTTGAAGGAGCCTCCCCCTTCAAGCCGCAGGGAACCCCCATTGAGCCTGGCCGCGATCACTGCCACGATCAGCAGTACGATCACAAGGATTCCGATGATCACATACCGCCGTATCTTGTTTCTGGTTTTCGCGGAATCGATGGCTGCCGCCTCCCTTGCCCTTTGATGCAGGTTCGTCTTCTCTCTCATCTCCTCCCGCAGCTTTTCAATCTGCGGATCATCCGCCGAAAAAGCAGCTCCGCAGCTGGGGCATCCCGGCAGTCTTCCTTCCTCCCATACAACGATGCTGCTGGTTCCACAGTACGGACAGATAAGCTGAACCTTTTTCTGCTCTCTCTCCAGCTGCTCTCTTTCTTCCTTTTTTTCAGCCATGGCCTCTCTGGCCAGCTCTGCCGCTTTATTGATTTCATCACGGAAAGACATCTTTCATACACCTCCTGGATCCCGTGCTGCGGGTCTGTCTTATAATAATGCTGGGGTCAAAAGGTACTTTTGTCCCCAGCTATGATATACAGATCACTTCACTCCACGCATTATCATCGGCACAACAGAATGAACCGGCGTCTCCTGGCATCCCCTCCCGGGCTCAGACCAGTTCGAACAGATCAGGATCACTCTCCTTGAATCTGATCTTTACGGTAGTGCCTGCCAGTTCGCCGGGATCGGGCTGTTCCCCGTTCGGAAAACCGTACCATGCATGAATCTCTTCCCCGTATGCATCATAGGTGACTTCATAAAGATGCATGGAGACTCCGCCCATGGCTGTTCCGATAAAAGGCAGCTTTTCTACCTTCTTTGCCCATTTTATCAAATCATCGTTCGGGTCAAGATCCCTGGTATTGCCTGTAAAGGTAGCGATCGACGGGTGCCATCTCTCACCGTCCGCGAAGCTTATGACATCTGCCAGTTTTTTCAACAGGTTCATTGGTTTCTCCTTATTTTTGTTCTGTGTTTTACGAGATTATTATAGAAAAAACGTTCTTTCGGCGCAACTGTTTTCAGCCCGGCTGTTCCAGATCAGTCCGCAAGGACTACCGGTCACAAGGCGCAGGCGCACGCATGGACAGTTTTCCCCTGACATGATAAGATGAAGTCACCTGCACGGCCGGATCGCTGAGGGAATCCGGCACCGCCGCCCTGATTCGCAAAAGAAAAGAAGAACCAGGCGGCAGAACAGAAGAAAGCAGCATTTCCCCAGCAGAAACAACCGTCAATGATACAGCGTATGCTGTACCGTTTCAGAATAAAAAGAGGTAAAAATATGCTGACAGTTGAAAGCCTGCGCGAGTTCGGCGCAAATACGAAAGATGGTCTCAGCCGCTGCATGAACAACGAAGGGTTCTATCTCCGCCTTGTAAACATGGCTCTGGATGATCCAAACTTCGATACACTTGCATCCGCTGTCGAAAACGATGATAAAAATGCTGCCTTTGAAGCAGCACACGCACTCAAGGGCACACTCGCCAATCTCTCTCTCACGCCCCTCTGTGAGCCCGTATCAGAGATGACGGAGCTTCTGCGCGCGGGTCGGGATGCCGACTACGCAGCGTACCTTTCACAGATTCTCGGGAAACGCAAAGCACTGACAGAGCTTCGGAACAGCTGACAGAACGCGCTTGCCAGGTTTGTTTTCAGGGAAGTATGGAAAGTGAGGACAAACACATATGAGTACAGAAAACGATAGCCGCTCTGAATTCCGCTTCACAGATGGCAGGCGCCTGGTTCTGGTCGTCGAGGATGAAGCAGTCAACCGTGCCATACTCGGAGCGATTCTGGAAAAAGAGTACGCGGTCATTTTCGCTGAAGACGGTGAAAAAGCTCTGAAAACCATCCGGGAAAACAAAGAGCTTCTTTCCCTGATCCTTCTTGACCTGATCATGCCGGGCATGCCGGGTCTGGAGGTGCTCCGCCGGATCAGAGATACGCAGGAGTATCAGGATATCCCCGTCATTGTAGCCTCCGGCGATCAGTCTCAGGAGATCGACTGCCTGAACGCCGGTGCCAGCGACTTTATCCTGAAGCCATACCCGGAGCCCGGCGTAGTGCTGGCTCGCGCCAGGCGCACGATCGAGCTGTTTGAAGGGCGGCACATCATCCAGTCTACAGAGCGCGATCCCCTGACCGGACTGTATAACCGCGAGTTCTTCTTCAGTTACGCGGAGCAGTTCGACCAGCATCACAAAGACATGCCGATGGACGCCATCGTGCTTGATATTAACCGTTTCGGCATCATCAATGAACGATACGGCCGTGCGTACGCAGACGAGGTGCTTCGCCGCGTCGGAGAAAAGGCGCGTGAGGTGTTTCACGATTCCGGAGGAATCGTCTGCCGCCGGGAGGCGGATGTCTTCCTTGTCTATTGCCCGCACAGGGAAGACTATAAAGAGATCCTCGACAGTCTCTCCATGAGTCTGGATGATGAGAAAAATGCCTCCAGCCGTGTCCGGCTGCGCATGGGGATCTATTCCAATGCAGACAAGACGCTGGAGCTCGAGCAGCGGTTTGACCGGGCCAAGAATGCCTCCGACTCGGTCCGGAACAGCTTTACGCGCAACATCGGCGTCTATGACGATACCCTGCACAAGGCACTGCTTTACTCCGAGCAGCTGATCGATGAGTTTCCGGCTGCCATTGAGCAAAAGCAGTTCCAGGTTTATTTCCAGCCAAAGTTTAACATCAAAGGGGACCAGCCCGTCCTGGCCGGCGCGGAAGGACTGGTGCGCTGGCAGCATCCGGAACTTGGCATGATCAGTCCCGGGGTATTTATCCCGCTCTTTGAGGACAACGGCCTGATCCAGAAGCTGGACCATTATGTCTGGCGTGAAGCCGCCCGGCAGATCCGTATCTGGAAGGATGAGATCGGTTATACCGTCCCTGTTTCCGTGAATGTTTCCCGCGTAGACATGTACGATACAAACATTGTCTACACCCTGCTGAACATCCTGGAGGAAAGCCGTCTGGAGGCCGGAGACCTTCATCTGGAGGTGACGGAATCCGCCTACGCCGAGGATGCGGCGCAGATCATCGAGACGGTGAAGCGCCTTCGGTCGATCGGCTTCCAGGTGGAGATGGATGACTTCGGAACGGGTTATTCTTCCCTGAATATGCTCTCCTCGCTCCCCATCGATGTGCTGAAGCTGGACATGAAGTTCATCAACACAGCTTTCGAGAAGGAAAAAGACACCCACATGCTGGAGGTCATCATCGAGATCGCCAGGCACATCCTGGCGCCGGTCGTGGCGGAGGGAGTCGAAACCAAAGAGCAGGTTCTCGCCCTGAAGAATATCGGATGCGATATGGTACAGGGCTATTATTTCTCGCCTCCCGTCCCGCCGGAGAAGTTCGCCCCCTTCCTGCACGACGCAAAGAAGGCGGATGCTTCTGATGATGCCGCGCTCTCCGGGCGCAGCCGGCAGGATACGGCACTCTCCCGGGCAAAGGACAAGCCGCCGCGCAGACGCCTGAGCGACAGGCTGAGCATCCCTCTCAAAACGGTAAACTACGTCTTCGTGATCGTCGCCTTTCTCGTCGCTGCCGCACTGTTTGCGGCCGATTCGATGGTAACGCGCGGATACCTTCTCATGGAGCAGGCCAGTGAACGGTACATCGCCGCGGAATCCGCCGCTACCGATCTGGAGATCGGATCGGACATCCTGACCGAGTCGGTGCGCGCCTTCGTGGTGACAGGAGAGTTCGAATACCTGCAGAACTACTTCACAGAAGCGGACGTGACCCGCCGCAGGGATCAGGCAGTCTCAAGTCTGGAAAAGATGATGTCACAGGACAGCGCGCCCTACGGGCATCTCTCTGAAGCCCTGAACCTGTCCAATGAGCTGATGTACGACGAATATCTGGCCATGGCCCTGATCCTGTCCACCGGAGATTACGACGAAGCGCTCATCCCGGATGTTCTCAGGAAGGTGCGGCTGAGTCCGGAGGATGCGGCAAAAACGGTGGAAGAAAAACGCGCGAAAGCAGTGGATCTGGTGTACGGCAGCCGTTATCAGGAATACAAGGCAAATATCCTGAGCAATTCGCAGATGTGCACAAGGGAGCTGATCGAAGCCTCCAACGCGGAGCGGATGCGCCTGAACAAGCGTATGAATGTCCTTCTGACGATCCAGACGGTTCTGACGGTCGCGCTGCTTGCCGTGGTGCTTATCATGGCGGTCTTCCTCAGCGCATGGATCCGCAAGCCTCTTACCAGAATGGTGGAACAGATGAAGGCAAAGCGGTCTGTACGTCCGGGCGGCGCCGCGGAGCTGCGTTTTGTCTCTGAAACGTACAACACGATCTTCGAGGAGAACCAGAGAACGCAGGAACGTCTGACCTACGACAATATGCATGACTCCCTGACCGGACTGTACAACCGCAACGCCTATGACTTCATGCGCCACGATCTGGATATGTCCAGAAACGCTCTGCTTCTGATGGACGTGGACAGGTTCAAGGCGATCAACGACACCCATGGGCGCGAGGTGGGCGACCTGGTACTGAAGCATATTGCCCAGGTTCTGACCTACAGCTTCCGTCCGACCGATCTGATTTTCCGCCTGGGCGGAGATGAATTCGTGGTGATCATGTCCAATGTGGACAGCTCCATGCGCGATGAAGTCATGCGCCTTTCCGGGCAGATCAACATCATGCTGCAAAAGCCGAAGGACGATCTTCCTCCGTCCTCCCTCCGGATTGGCGTTGCCTTCGCTGACCGGGAGAATCCGAAGGGTGACATCTTCCACGATGCCGACACCGCCCTCTCCCGCGTCAGGAAATCGGGCGGCAACGGCTGCCGGATCTACTGAGGGTAAGGATTCGCCTTTTCCGTTTTTGCTTCGTACAAAGGGTTATCAGGAAGCAGGTTCTGAAAACAGATCCGATCCTCTCCTGAACACAAAGCAATACCGACAGCTCATTGTCATACACTACAAGGAACTATTCAGCACAAAAGGAGGACGGTTCAAATGAAAAACAAGATGAAGAAATATCTGCTTGCCATGACTCTTTCAGCCGCAGTTGGAATCGGGATGGCGGTGCCGGCCGCTGCCGCGGAAACCGAAACGGTTCAGACAGAGGCGGACGGCCGCAATCCGGTGATGAACTATATCGGTGTATACGGCAATAACCGCTGCACGATTGCTGTTTCCGAATCCGGCGATAACGAGGTGAACGTCTCGGTCTCCTGGTCCTCCAGTGCCTGGGAGCACAATGAGTGGACGATGAGCGGACATTTTGATCCCGATACGAAGACGGTCACATATGAAAACGCGGAATGCACCACTCATGTCTTCAACGAGGACGGGGAGGAGGAAGAAACAACTGTCGTATATGAGGATGGAAAGGGAAGCTTCACCTTCGAGGATACGGACAGGGGGATCGTCCTGACCTGGAACGATGAGAAAGAGCATGTCGCGGACGGAACCGAATTCACGAATTACCTGGATGCCTCCGGGGACGCTCCGGGGGAGGTCATGGCGTTCATGTCGGAAACGGAGATAAAGGACGGCGTGATCACGATCCGCATCAGTCCGGAGGCAGCCGGCGGCGGCTTCAGCTGGAGCTTCGACAACAGCGGAAATGACCGGAAGGTTGAGCTGGTCACGGACACCACTGAGGAGAAAGGATACTCCTATGTGGGAAGCTTCCGCGGCATCGCGGACGGTGATGACAAGATCCGCCTGCTGTTCGGAAACGGCGTCTATGTACAGCAGTACAGAGACTTCGACGTTACCGTTAAGGATGGAAAGATCATTGAAAACAAGAGTGGCTTTGCCGCTCTCCCGACAACCCATGATGATCTTGCCGGGGCTCTGGAAGGAACCTGGGTGGAGAAAAACGGCAGCCGTTCGATGACGCTGGAGCTGGATGCGGTTGACGGATTCGATGTCACGGTCTCCGACGGAAGCGGAAGAGACGGAAAGACACAGCTGTATCTGTTCACAGCCTATTATGACGCGGTTGAAGAAGGTCTGATCTACCGGGACGGAACCACGGTAGAGGCAGCAATCTCAGGAGAAGACGAAAAAGAAGCTGAGCCTGCCGCGAAAACCGGCGACGGAAGCGGCGTGATCAGGTTCCATACAAAGGGAGATGACGAATACAATATGGAGCTTCAGTGGAAGGATAACGCATCCGATGGAGAGCCGGTTCTTTTCGAAAGAGAATCCTGAAATACAAGCCGCCCCTGATCACCAATCGGCTGCCACAGGGGTCCTGATACAGACCGCCTCTGATCACCAATCGGCTGCCAT
>CAJOQO010000189.1 GCA_905236545.1 uncultured Lachnospiraceae bacterium | reverse complement strand
TTCCATACGCTTTCATGATGGGCGATCCTCCAGGCCATGCAGTTCAGGAAGCTGCCGAACACAGTTCCGAAGACAAATGCAAGGATTCCAAAATAGATTCTGAACCCGGTAGTCAGTTCCATAGTTTCTTTCCATATTCCGATGTCATTTTCTGCTCCGATTCTGTCGATGCCGCGTTTTGTCCGGACTCCGTCATCTGCTTCGCTTTTCCCAGCTCGTAGATCAGGCTCGAATCGATCTGATTCAGCTGGTCGATGGTCAGGCGTTCGCGCTCTGCCGTCGTCATCAGTTCATAGTCTTCCGCCGTCAGCCAGGCTCCCTGCCATCTGCTGTGAATACGTCCATCCGACTCTACGCTGACTGCCAGAAACTGCGCGCCTCCGTCCTTTCCTCTGTTCGGGATGCCGATGGCACCGGTCTCGCCCCTTTTGTTCTCGGACGCATAGGAACGCCCGTAGCCGGGGATCGGAACCTTGCCTTCGAAGGTCGACGCGTCGGTCACGGTTCTGTGTATCTCATCATAATAATACGTGATGCCGCCGGACTTGAGATCCAGGATATACGTTTCCCTCGCGACACGCTCCGCTGTGGAAACGGTTACTTCATCAAAGAGGCGCCTGCTGTTTTTCAGGTGCTGCTGATAGCCCAGAAAGATGATACTGATGCTTACGGCGGCGATCGCTGCGATCAGAACAACAAAGATCAGCGCGATCCCGCGCTCTGACCCCAGCTTCTCTCTGCTCTGATTCATGCGCTCCTTCATGCGCTCCCCCTTACATCAGGTTGTACATCGAGAACATCGGCAGGTAGATCGCAAGTACGATGAATCCGGCAAATCCCGCCAGGAACACCATGATCGTCGGTTCCATCTTTGAGACTGCCTGCTGCGTGGCGTGATCCTGTTCATTGTAATAGTAGTCTGCGATTGTCATCAGAGTCTCATCCAGAGATCCGCTCTCCTCGCCGACCGCCACCATCTCCTTGAGGTTGTTCGGGAAGTATTTGAGCTGCATCATACAGTCTCCCAGGCTTCTTCCTTCCTCGATCTTCGGGATCATCGACGCAACCTCCTGGGAGAGAACCGCGTTGTCAAGAACCTTTCCGGTGACCTCGACCGCATGGTTTACCGTCAGGCCGGATGAGAGCATCGTGGACATCGTATCCGCGAACTGGGCAGCCCCGGAAAAGATATTGATCTTTCCGATCACCGGAGCCTTCAGTAAAAGCGCGCCCTTTACCAGCCTTCCTTTTTCCGTCCCGAAATAGATCTTCAGACCGATCACGAGTCCGACGATCACGATGATCATGACGATATACCATCTCTGGAAGAACTTGGAAATACCGATCAGAACCTGCGTGATCATGGGAAGCTCTCCGCCCAGATCCGCGAAGGTCGCGGACAGCGACGGCACCACCTTCGCCATGATGACGATGACCACGATCACCGCGACTACCATGACAAAGATCGGGTAGCTCATAACCGATTTGATCTTCTGTTTGTTCTTGTATGCCTTCTCATAATAGCTCTCGAGCTTGGTGAAGGAGGTTTCCAGGGTTCCGGCCATCTCACCTGCCCGGACCGTCTCGATGAACGTCATCGGAAGCATCTTCTCACCATGCCGCTCCAGGGCAGAGGCTACGGTGCTTCCCTGCTCGACATCCTCGGCGCATTCCTGGAGGAGCTTTTTCAGTTTTTTGTCAGCCGTCTGATCCGCCACCATCTGCATGACGCGGCCGATCATCTGGCCTGACCGGAGCATGATGGCAAACTGAGAGCACATAACCGACAGAGTCTTTCCGTCGATCTCTTTTGAGCCAAGCTCCATGCTCATCAGACCGCCGCCGCCCTGTTTTGTCTCCTTTACCTGCGAGATCTCCTGGATCACAGGGCACTTTTGCCGGATCCTCTGCACGGCACTGTATTCATCCGGTGCCTGCATCACACCCTTCATCTCCGCTCCGTCCGGAGTCAGAGCCTTATACTTGAATGTTGCCATAATCCCTTATCCCGTTATCTATGCCCGTTTTTTCCCGAACCGCCGTTTCGCAGGAACCGGCAGGATCAGGCTTCCGCATCGCTTCATTCAACATGCCCGAACACAGCCTGATGACTTCTGAAACGCATCCGGCCATCCCTCAGCACACCATCCGGCCATCCCTCAGCGCATCCGGCCTCCGCCGCCGAAGCCGCCGCCGGAGCCGCCGCCGAACCCCATCTTTCTCTGCATATATTCCTTATCCGCGCAGTTATCGAACGCGGTTTCAGGCGTTATGATTCCCTTTCCTGCCATCTCGATCAGGCAGTTGTCCATCGTGATGCTCCCCTCTTTGGCGGAGGACAGCAGGGAGGACTGCATCTGCGCGTCCTTGCCTTCGCGGATCTGTGCGCGGATGGCGCCGGTGACAACCATGACCTCACAGGCCGCCGCGCGTCCTTTTCCGCCCGCGCGCACCAGCAGCTGCTGGGACAGGATCGCACGCAGCGTGGAGGCAAGCTCCACACGGATCTGGGTCTGGCGCGCCTCCGGGAATACGCCGACGATTCTGTTGATCGAGTCGACCGCGGAGTTGGTATGCAGCGTCGCGAAGACCAGATGGCCTGTCTCAGCCGCCGTCAGCGCGGTCTCGATCGTGACAAGGTCTCTCATCTCACCGATCAGGATGATGTCCGGATCCTCACGCACAACCGCCCTGAGCGCGTCCGCGTAGCTGTCGGTATCCTTGCCGATCTCGCGCTGGTTGATGGTGCAAAGATCCGGCTTGTAGATATACTCGATCGGATCCTCCAGCGTGATGATGTGATCCTTCCTGGTGTGGTTGATCTCGTCCAGGATGGCCGCGAGCGTGGTCGATTTACCGGAGCCGGTTTCCCCCGTGACAAGCACGATTCCCTTGTTGTAGGACGGGAACTGCGCGACCGCGGGCGGAAGCCCCAGATCCTTAATCTTCGGGATCTTGTTGCTCAGGATACGAAGCACGGCTGAGATAAAGCCCTGCTGCCGGAACAGATTGATACGGACACGCTCCCCGCTGATCGTCTTCGCCAGATCGAGTTCTCCCGAGCTGCGTACCACCGGATACAGGTCTCCCGCCAGATCCTTCGCGATCTGCTCGCAGTCCTCCGCGGTGAGAACCGCATCCATCAGGTTCTCAAGCTTTCCGTCGATTCTTCCCTTGGGGGGAAGTCCTTTCACAAGATGGATATCGGACACGCGCTGCGACGCAGCGTACTCTACGATCTTATCTACTGTGAAGTTCATCTGATTTCCTCCTCACCTGTCCGCCCACAGCAAAGAACACAAAGTATTCTGAGCAATGGGGGTTCTGAATAGCTGCCTGAAATCTTTCAAAGATCCTTACTCGAGGTTAACCACACGCGCCACTTCCTCCACGGTGGTGATGCCTTCCGCCACCAGTTCTTCCGCGTGGTCGAGCATCGGCACGTAATCGGTCTGCAGGGCGAGCGACCGGAATTCCTGCTTGTCGCCTCCGCTGGTGACGCACCGGCGCAGCTGGTCATTCATGCACAGTACCTCGAATACGCCGATCCTTCCACGGTATCCGCTGCCGAAGCAGAAGTCGCAGCCCTTGCCGTGATAATACCTGGCTCCGATCTTCGGCTTCAGTCCGGAGATCTCAAAGGTTTCGACGGAAGGCACATACTCTGTCCTGCAGTTCTTGCAGACCCTCTTCAGCAGTCTCTGGGAAATGATCCCGCGCACGCCGCCTGCCACCAGATAGGGCGGCACTCCCATGTCATGAAGACGGTCGATCGCGGCGACGGCATCCTCCGTATGGATGGTTGTGATAACCAGGTGGCCCGTCATGGCGGCTCTCATGGCGATATCCGCCGTCTCGCCGTCACGGATCTCACCGACGCAGATCACATCCGGATCCTGTCTGAGGATCGCCCTCAGGCCGCTCGCAAAGGTCAGGCCGACTTTTTCATTGATCTGAACCTGGGTGGCACCGTCGATGTTGTACTCGACCGGGTCTTCGAGCGTGATCAGGTTGGTGGCCTCGCTCAAAAGCTCCTGCACCAGAGTGTACATGGTAGAGGACTTACCGGAACCGGTCGGGCCGACGATCATGATAACGCCGCTCGTGAATCCGAGCAGGCGGTCAAGCTTCTTGTTTTCATTTTCCGGCATGCCGATCGCGGCACGGTTCAGCATCCCGCGCTCGGAGCCGAGGATACGGATAACGATCTTTTCCCCGTAGATGGTTGGCAGCGTGGAAACACGCATGTCAACATCGGCGCCCTTCACCTTGAGCACGGCACGGCCGTCCTGGGGAACTCTTCTCTCGACGATATCCAGCCGGCTCATGATCTTGATCCTGGAAATGACGGAATCCATGATGTCGCGCGGAACCGTCAGGATCTTGTGCAGGGTTCCGTCGATTCTCATACGGATGACCAGATCTCCCTTGGTCGGCTCGATATGGATGTCGGACGCATGCTCCACATGGGCGCGCTCGATGATGGAGTTGACCAGACGGATCGTCGGACCGCTCTCCTCCGATTCCTGCGTCGCCACCACGTTATTCACCTGCTCGTCCGAGATGCCGGCCTCTTCCCTCATCTGCGCGATGGCTTCGGCGGCACCTTCATTGCCATACAGGACAGAGATCGCATGATCGACAGCGGCCGTGGAGGCGATCATGGGGATGATCCTCATCTTGGAGGCATTCTGCGCGTCCTCAAGCGCGAAGAAGTTCAGCGGGTCGGCCATCGCGAGGAACAGATTGCCCTTCGCCACCCGCACGGGAACGATCTGGGACTTCTTCGCCAGTGCCTTCGGCACGTAGCGCGACATCGTGGGATCGATATCGGTCTTGGACAGATCGATATAGTCGATGCCAAGCTGCACACGCAGCGTATCGATCAGCTGCGCCTCCGTGATGAATCCTTCCTCGATCAGCTGTTCACCGAGTCTTTTATGTGTTTCTTTCTGGTCTGTCAGGGCCTTCTGGAGCTGTTCCTCAGTAATCAGGTTCAGCGATACCAGCATGTCGCCCAACCGCATGCTCTTCATGTTTGACGCCTCTCAAAACCTGTCAGAGATTCTATCTGAACGATTGTTTAATCAATGTCCACTCATTATAACACAAATCATCTCTTCTGTGTAAAATTGCTGCAATCCGACAGGCGGAGCCTCATCTTTGCTCATCTTTGCCTCATCTTTGGAACTCTACCGTCTTCTGCCCCTGCGGCTGCGGTGATGGTAACTGTTCTGGCGCGGGGGCGCCTGTGCTTCCTTGTAGTCCGTCTTTACGACCAGGAACCGCTCTGCCAGATAGTATGCGCCCTCATCGGAGACGATGAAGCGCGGATCCAGCCGGACGGTATAGCGCAGGTAAGCGTCGGTCCGGCAGTACTCCGGGATACGGTCTTTCTTCTTATAGCAGTAATAGTCGATATAGGAAGCTTCGTTTCCAAAGGACTGCTCGAGCTTTCTGGAATTCAGCTTCTGCCAGTCTCCGGCCGGGAACCGCCCGGTGTTGCGCTCTGTCTGTCCCGTTACGCTGACATAGATATATGCGGTCGGCCACTTTGAGGTGTCCTGCTCCCACTCTTTTGGTTTTTTCTCCGGCTCCTGGTCCGGCACTTTTGGTTCTTTCCCTGTCTCCGGCTCCCGTACTTTCGATTTCTCTTCCTCCTCTTCTCTCTTCGGAGGCTTTTCGCCGGGAGCGTGGTCCGGGATCTCCTCCGCCATCATCTCCGCGATCCTTTTTGTGACCGGCGGCTTCAGGTGGATGACATACTCCGCCAGGTCGTCCCGGCGGATCTTGTAGAAGAAGCTCGAGGAAAGATCCAGATCCCGGCAGAGCTTCTCGCAGTCCCGCAGATGGGGTCTCCACCGCACCAGGCGGTGTATGGTTTCCGGCTCCGGAAGGAGCGCCTTCCACTCCTCATCGGAGGTGGGCCGGAGCATCGCGCTGAACAGGCTTCTGAGAAGGTCCAGCTGCGTCCGGTCCCTGAGATCCAGAGGCAGGGAAGCCAGATTGTATTCATTCTGCTTGCTGATCGAGGGATACTCCTCCTCGATCAGGCGGCAGATGAAAAGCTCTGTCGTGGTATCCGCCTTGACAAAGGGCTCTCCCGCCTCGGATCCCGTCCATGCTCTGTAGATCAGGCTGAGGGGAAGGTCTTTGTCCACCAGAAACGCCGGAAGCTCCAGCGGCGCCGTCCGGGACGGCACGTCCTCTTCGAGCAGCTTCAGGCGGATCTCCTCGCGGTCCGCCTCCCTCCATGTATTCACATAGCCCACCGGGAACCTGCCATAGCGTCCCGCCCTTCCCGCCACCTGTTTGACGGTCTGCGAGTCCAGCCGGATCTCCCTGCGGTTGATGAATTTTGTCACATCGCGGAAGACGATCCGCTCGATATTGTAGTTCTGGCCGATCGCGATCGCATCCGTCGCGACGAGGCAGTCGGTCCGACCGTCCTCAAATTTGCGCGCCTCCTCCATCTTGACCTCATAGGGAAGCTTCCCGTAGACGATGGAGGGGGTCATCCCGTGCTCCTCGAGCCACTCCGCCATCTGATGGGCGCCAAGCCTGGAAAAGACGATATAGGCGTCATTTTTCCGCGGTCCCTCGAAGGGCGTTTCCTCGAATTTCAGTTCGCTGGTCCTGTGATGCTCGATGATCTCCCAGGTATCCCCGCAAAGCTCGATCAGCTGTCTGGTGATCTCCAGGCCGCTCCACGCGCAG
>CAJOQO010000188.1 GCA_905236545.1 uncultured Lachnospiraceae bacterium | reverse complement strand
TTATTTGACGGCTTTCCGGGGAGCGTATCGACAAATGTTTACCGGGTCGTTTGGCTGATGGCAGCTGCCTTATGGTTTGCAGCAGAAAAGAAAGAAATACATACAGCACAATAGACCCAATGGTTAGCTCCGGTTTTCTGAAAACGATGCCTGTATCTGCTTCAGGAATCTTTCTGCGATCGGAGTAAAGCTTTGATACTTATTCCAGATCAGGTACATTTTCATTTCGAGATGCGGGGTAAGCGGCCGGAATACAAGGCCGCTTTCCGGGGATGTGTCGATCAGGTTGTTCAGTGTCAGCAGGATTCCAAGGCCTTCCCGGGCAAACATGGAACCGTTGTAGGCAAGGCGGAAGGAACCGTCCAGCCGAAGCCGGGGGAACTGCTCTTTCGCCCAGGGGCGGATATCATTCTCCCAGCTCTGTTCTGACGTAAACAAGGGCAGCCCCGCAAGGTCCTCTGCAGTAATACAGTCTTTCTCTGCCAATGCCGAATCTGCCGGGACAATGACCCCGAAATAATCCGCTTCCGGGAATGGAATATAGTTGTACTTCCTTTCATCCGGCATCTCAAAGATCGCGGCGAAATCCAGGAGTCCCTTATCCAGCTTTTCCGTGACCTGCTCCGTATCGCCGCTGGTGATATGGTAACGAAGGTCCGGGTACATTTTTTTGAATTCGCGGATCTCCCTTGCGAGGTGGCGGATCTGCCAGGACTCCGCGAGACCGAAGTAAAGATCTCCGCCGGTGATATCATCCAAAGAAAGAAATTCCTGTTCGATCTTGTCGGCCATGGAGACAAGATCCTCCGCCCGGTTCCTGAGAAGCACGCCTTCCTCCGTCAGCGCGATGCTGAAGCTGTGCCGGGTGAACAGCTTCTTTCCCAGCTCATCTTCCAGGCTTTTCAGCGCCTTGGACAGCGTCGGCTGCGTTACATGCAGAAGCTTGGCGGCGCGTGACATATTCTCTTCTCTGGCGACCGCCAGAAAATATCTCAGGCTTCGAATCTCCATAGCAGTGTCTCCTTACGATCTTCATTTATGATATGCCGAAAAAGAATATCACGATATTCATTATAGCCATTAGCGAAGCAGCCGTAAAGCCAATATAATGAAAGCACAGAAAGAAAAAGTATATGGGGGAACCTGCAGATGAATGAAGGACTTGAAAAGATCCTCATAAACTTAACAGATGCCGGATGCGGAAGCGAGGAACTGGAAAAAGCAGAGCAGCTCTATGAGGCTGGTGATATGCAGGCTCTGATCCGATACTTCCGGAAATGCCGGTGCAGCCGGATGGAGGAGCTTCACGAAAGCCAGCGCAAGGTGGACTGTCTGGATTTCCTGATCCGGCAGACAGCAAAAACGATACAGTAAATTTCATGAAATAAGGAGACCGGGACCATGATCAGAAAAGAAGAACTCGTACTCACAAACGAATGGGATAAGACCTTCCCCAAAAGCGAAAAAGTCGATCACAGCAAGGTGACATTTGTGAACCGCTATGGCATTACGCTGGCGGCAGATATGTATGTGCCGAAGGATGCGGAGGGAAAGCTTCCTGCAATCGCAGTTTCCGGCCCGTTCGGCGCAGTCAAGGAACAGTGCTCCGGTCTGTACGCACAGACCATGGCAGAGCGAGGATTTCTGACGGTTGCTTTTGATCCTTCCTTCACCGGTGAGAGCGGCGGCAATGTGCGTTACATGGCCTCCCCGGACATCAACACCGAAGACTTTATGGCTGCAGTAGACTTCCTCTCCCTCCATGAAAAAGTAGATGCGGACCGCATCGGCATCATCGGAATCTGCGGCTGGGGCGGCATGGCCATCAATACAGCGGCACTGGACACCAGGATCAAGGCGACCGTGGCCGCCACCATGTACGACATGACCCGTGTGAATGCCAAGGGGTATTTCGATTCCGCTGACAGTGAGGAAGCCCGTTACCAGGCGAAGGCCGCTATGTGTGCCCAGAGACTTCTGGACCTGAAGGCCGGTGAATACAGGCTCGGAGGCGGTGTGGTCGATCCTCTGCCGGAGGACGCGCCTTTCTTTGTGAAGGACTACTACGATTACTACAAGACCGGACGCGGCTACCATGCCCGTTCCCTGAATTCCAACGGCGGCTGGAATGTCATCGGCTGTGAGTCCTTTATCAATCAGCCGATCCTTCAGTACTCCAATGAGATCCGCAGCGCAGTCCTTCTGATCCACGGTGAGAAGGCGCATTCCTGCTATTTTTCGCGTGACGCCTATGCCGATATGATCAAAGACAGTAAGTATGCGGACAACAAGGAACTCATGATCATCCCTGAGGCCGTCCACACTGATCTCTACGACGGCGGCGGAAAGGGCGTAATCCCATTCGATAAGCTGGAAGCATTTTTTACTGAATATCTGCAGTAAAGGTGTATTTGGATCCTGATGACGGCTGCAGAAGATGAAACCTATGTGCCGGAAAAAGCGGTAAGCAACC
>CAJOQO010000187.1 GCA_905236545.1 uncultured Lachnospiraceae bacterium | reverse complement strand
CCGCGTACCGGACGCGTCATAGAGCGGATCCGCCGTGTTGTCCGGCTCCTTTGCCGGCGCATGCTTCCCCGCGCCGGGAACATAGGCTTTCGCGTCAGGCTCCGGAAAGGAACAGGATACAGCTGTCAGACCCGGAAGAATATCCGTAACGTCAAGTCCAAGCATGCGGGCAAGCTCATAACCGGCACCGTTGGAGCCGGTGGAAGGAACCGCTCTGGAGCCGCAGCTGATGACGACGCGGTCCGCCGCATAGGTCCAGGTTTTCGTCCGCACATTCCAGACGCAGCCCGAAGCTTCGTCCTCCCTGCGATTCTCTGCTCTCTCGATCGCGATGACCTCTTCGCTGAACTTCATCTTGATATCCAGCGACTGCAGCGTACGCATCAGGACATCAAGAACGCTGGAAGCCTGGCCGGTCACAGGATAGACATAGCTTCCATGCTCTATAGAAGTAAGAAGGCCTTCTTCCCGGAAAAAACGCAGCGTATCCTCAACGGAAAACTGCGCGAAGACAGACATAGCCAGCGCATTTGCCGCCTCCGGATCCGAGGAATCATATTCCGACAGGATATCCGGATTCAGATTCGTCAGATTGCAGCGGCCGTTTCCGGTAAGAAGCAGCTTTCTGCCGGGCTTCGGCCCCGCTTCCAGCAATGTGGTCCGGGCCCCGGATCTGGCAGCCGCAATTGCTGCCATCATGCCGGACGGACCGCCTCCGATTACGATTACCTGCTTCATGCAACTGTCTCCTTTCGGGTTATTCCATCCGGTCTGGCTGGCTGGATGGATGGTATGCTGCTCATGCGATATAACGATACATTGCAATATAATGGCAGAGGCTTCCACCCATGACAAACAGGTGGAAGATCTCATGGGTTCCAAAGTACGGATGCCTTGCATTAAACCCCGGCATCTTCAGGGCATAGATCACGCCTCCGGCAGTATAGAGGAGCCCTCCTGCCAGAAACCAGTAAAATGCGGCTCTGGGCATATCGGAAAGCAGGGATGGGAACGCCGTCACACAGGCCCAGCCCATCCCGATATAGAGAACCGAAGAGAACCATTTCGGACAGGTGATCCAAAACAGCTTTACCACGATCCCGATGATCGCGATGCACCATACAAGGATGCACAGGTTTCTTCCGGTCGGCTGCTTCAGCACCAGCAGACAGGGCGGCGTGTAGGTTCCTGCGATCAGAACGGAGATCGCGCTGTGATCAATCTTCTGAAGGATCCGGTTTCCCCTGCTTCCTATGTCCAGTGTATGATAGATCGTGGAAGCTGCATAGAGAAACAGCATGCTCAGGATGAAAACGAGCATACAGTAGAGCGTTGCGTTTCCTTCGCGGCGTGCAGACCTGGCCAGCAGCGGAACGGCGCCTGCAGCGGTCATCAGAAAACCGATCGCGTGCGTAATGGCGCTTCCGGGTTCTTTGATGGAATCAATGATCCTCATGTTGACATTTCCTCCCTGTAACACAGATGTTATTGTTGCTCAACATGGTTTTTAATACTACATGTCACAGTTTGGATTATATCATATTTTGATGGAAGGGTCAAAAGCATGTAAGCCGCACCCCGCCCACTTTTTCTGACCTTTTCCTGACAGACACAGGGATTCTGATACAAGCCGCCCCTGATCACCGGTCGGCAGCCACAGGGTGCCCAGGGGGCGGCCTGCGGCAGGCATAGCACAAGGCCGGAGTGGGCTACAGATCCATTATCTTCTGTGCTGCTTTCAGGATCCCGAACTTCGCGTGCTCCCAGGTCAGTCCTCCCTGAAAATACGCCGCGTAAGGCGCGTGAAGCGGTCCGTCCGCGGACAGTTCGATCGAGGCTCCCTGGATAAATGCGCCTGCTGCCATGATGACTTCGCTGTCATAGCCGGGCATCGCCCAGGGCTCCGGCGTCACATAGGCATCGACCGGCGCTGCAGACTGGATTCCTTCGCAGAAGGCAATCAGGCCTTCCGGGGTTCCGAACTCTACCGCCTGTATAATATCGCTGCGCGGCGAGACCGCATCCGGGATGCACCGGAAGCCGAGCCTTTCGAAGAGGCTTGCGGCAAAAACAGCGCCCTTCAGCGCACCGGCCGTTACGGTCGGCGCAAGAAAAAGTCCCTGATAGAAAGACCGGCTGACGGCAAGGCTTGCTCCGACCTCGCGCCCCAGTCCGGGGGAAGTCAGACGGACCGCGCAGTTTTCCACGCACTCCTTCGTCCCGGCGATATATCCGCCCATCGGGGCGAGGCCGCCTCCCGGGTTCTTGATCAAAGAACCAACCGTCATATCCGATCCGAAATCAGAAGGCTCCGCTACGTCGACAAACTCTCCGTAGCAATTGTCCGTCATTACGAGGATGTCCGGACGCAGATGCTTTACAAAAGCGATCGCTTCTCCGATCTGATCCACGGAGAGGGAAGGTCTGGTCAGATATCCCTTGGACCTTTGTATGGCCACAAGGCGCGTTTTCGGGCTGAGCGCATGCCTGATCGCGTCATAATCAAACTCTCCCGCCTCCGTCAGCTCCACCTGTCGGTAGGAAACGCCATACTCCGCGAGGCTTCCCCGCGAAGGCCGTATCCCGATCACTTCCTCCAGGGTATCATAAGGCTTCCCGCTGATGGAGATCATCTCATCACCGGGCCTGAGATTCGCCGACAGCGCCAGGCTGAGCGCATGGGTCCCGCAGGTGATCTGGGAGCGGACCAGCGCATCCTCCGTGTGAAACACATCCGCATAGACTTTTTCCAGATCGTCCCGGCCGGCGTCATTATACCCATAACCCGTCGATCCGTTAAAATGCTCCGCGCTGATCCGGTTCTTCTGCATCGCGTGCAGAACCTTCAGCTGATTCACTTCAGCTCTCTCATCGATCCCGGCAAACCGCTCCCTCAGATCCCTCAGGATCTCCTCTCCCATCGCCCTGAGTTCAGGAGAGATCCCCATACACTCATAGAGTTTCTCCGCGGACAGGGCATCCCTTACGCTTCTGCTTTCCTGTTCGAATTCAAGATGGTTCACGTATTCCTTCCATCCTTCCGCATCCTGCTGTCTTCCGGTTCCTGACCGGGATGGTTCCCGGATTGTTTCGAGCCTTCCGGTATTCTGTCCCTTTCCGGCCCGGATGCAAAATGGTTCCCGTACTCTTTCAGAGAAGAGGGCCCGTTGATGATCGAAAGCATCCTTTCCAGGATCCTCCCGTCGTCACAGCCATATTCCCCTCTGTCGATCCAGATCACATTCTTCTCACGCCTGAACCAGGTGAGCTGGCGTTTGGCGAAGTGTCTGGTGTTGCGCTTGATCAGGCGCACAGCCTCCTCATAAGGAATCTCTCCGGAAAGATACCGGAGCATCTCCGCGTAGCCGAGCCCCTTCATCGAAGTCATGCCGGAGGTCATTCCCTGCTTCACCAGTGTGCGGACCTCATTTTCCAGCCCCTCCTCCAGCATCCGGTCGACGCGCCGGTCGATTCTTTCGTAGATCCGCGCGCGGTCCTCGGTCAGGACAAAATACCGGAGCTGATAGGGAGATTCCTTCTCACGCTCCCTGCGGTTATGCTCCGAGATCTTTCCTCCGGTCTGCTGCAGGTATTCCAGAGCGCGGATGGTCCGGCGGACGTTATTCGGATGAATCGCAAGGGCAGCTTCGGGATCCGCTTTCTCCAGCATCGCATGCAGCACATAAGGATCCTTTTCTTCCAGCATCCTGCGGAAAGAACGATCGGTATCATCGGAATCACCCGATCCGAAATCAATGTCATAGATGACAGACTGAATATAGAAGCCGGTTCCTCCCACAATGACCGGTATCCGGCCGCGGCCGGTAATTTCGTCAATGGCTTCCTTCGCGAGGCGCTGAAACTGAACCACGTCAAAAGGCTGCGACGGATCCAGCACGTCGATCAGATGGTGCTTCACCCCCTCCATCTCCTCCGGCCGGATCTTGGCGGAACCGATATCCATGCCGCGGTATACCTGCATCGAATCGGCGGAGATGATCTCTGCGCCGATTCGTTTCGCCAGCGCGATCGACAGCTTCGTTTTCCCTGCTGCGGTAGGGCCTGTCAGAACGATCAGCTTCTTCTGTTCCATGTTTCCTCCAGAATGATCTTCCGGCAAATCTGCTCCGGCCGGACCGGGCGCTCATACTGTCCCGGGCGTTATGTCCGGCCGGAAGCATCCTGATTCTCCGGTTCCTGTCAGCGGACAGTCACCTTCACCTTTATGCCGCTTCCATTCTGGGCATATACCCAGATCTCGCAGGTACCGGCGTGAACTGCTTTGACAACGCCCTTCTTGCTGACCGTCGCTACCTTTTTATCAGAGCTCGTGAAGCGAAGCAGAGCGCCATGACCGGTTCCGGGCAGCTTCTTACTGCTGTTGCTCTTTACGGTCTTGATCTTCAGCTTAGCTTTCTTTCCGGCCGCAAGGCGGTAAGAGCCCTTCGAACTCTTCAGCTTTTTCGCGTTGGTCCACTTGTGATCCGGCCCCATTACATGCGCCGTGATGGTTTTTCCGAGACACTCTTTGCCGCGGTATGCAGCTACATAGACCTTCACACTCTTACTGGAATTCAGTTTCCTGCGATCGATCTTTTTGACGGTAAGGCTGGTTTTTTTCCTGACCGTACTGATCTTTTTGCATTTTGATTTTCCGCAGTATGCAGCATAGACCTCGTAACGGTCTGCACCGGGCACGATGCCCCAACTGATCTCGAGCTTATTGGTCTT
>CAJOQO010000186.1 GCA_905236545.1 uncultured Lachnospiraceae bacterium | reverse complement strand
TCTGGGTCCTGCGCAACAGATCTCTGTGAACCGTGTCAGGCCGGGAACGGAGCAGCACTAAGCAGACCCTTCTGTGTGCCGCAGGGTTGCCTGGATTGAGCTGGCTGTGAAGAAAGCGTCTGTGGTCGGCAGTCGAAGCGAGGCGCACGGTAAGAAAAGGACAGGCAGTTCCGGAAGGAACTGCCTTTTTGATCACTTGCAGTCAGTTACCGCAGAAGAGGTTCCCGCCATGGATCTGAAAAACCGCGAAACCGCAGCGCAGCCGGAAGCACAGCTCAGGCTGGATCAGAGATTCATGAAAGCCGCTCTTGTCCAGGCGCGGAAGGCGGAAGCGCTTGACGAAGTCCCGATCGGCTGCGTGATCGTGTATGAAGGAAAGATCATCGCCAGAGGCTACAACCGGCGGAATACAGATCGCAATACACTCTCCCACGCCGAGATGAACGCGATCCGGAAGGCTTCCCGCAGGCTGGGTGACTGGAGACTCGAAGGCTGTACGATCTATATTACGCTTGAGCCATGTCAGATGTGTTCCGGCGCCATCGTCCAGTCCCGGATCGACCGCTGCGTGATCGGCGCGATGAATCCAAAGGCAGGCTGCGCCGGTTCCGTGCTGAACATGCTCCAGATCCCCCGTTTCAATCATCAGGTGGAAATTACAAAGGGCGTCCTCGGAGAGGAATGCAGCACGATGCTGAGTGATTTCTTCCGGCGTCTCAGAACACGGGATTCAGCCAGGCAGCCAGTCATCCGGTCTGGCAACGGCGACCGGCACTAGCGCGGCGTATGGGCATTCAGGCAAGTGAATGTTCAATGCCCTTTCATCGCCTCATCAATGGTTTTCTTCAGCTCTGAAGCCAGCACATTTTTCCCATTCTTCGCCAGCACAGACAACACCTCTGAAAACTGGTTTTTTCTTTCCTTGTCCATGGAATACGCCGCCCTGATGAGTTCCGCAAAATTTCTGATCCTGTTCTGGTGAAGCTCGGCTAAGGTATCTGCTCCGGATGTATCAAGTACATCAAAAATGAAATCCACAAACTTTTTCCGCTGCTTTGGCTCCACGTTTGCCACCCAGCCGGTCAGAGTTTTATCCAGAAGGATGCTGGCTTCGGTAAGGCCTTTTTCAGCCCTCTCAAAATGATTGCCCTCTACCAGCCATGTCTGGGCATCATGCTGAAAGACTCTTCTGGCACTGCTTTTAATGACTTCATGCCCATAGATCCCATACATCATAAGCCCGAAAAGAGACTCATCCGGTACAAGGCTCCTGATCTTCGGGCAGATGACTTTCATTTCTTTTGATTCCGCCACTTCCTGAATAAACCCGGGCCCGTCATTTGTATCGACTTCCAGGATTCTTTCCCTGACAGAAGCATCACAGAAAGCCGACGCATACACAGCAAAATTGCCGCCTTTGGAATGCCCGCCTACGCGCAGGGGACAGTCACCTGATTTCCCGACTTTGTCCAGATAGTCTGCCGCATGTTTCTGCCCGCTGGTCTGCCGCATCCATGCAAGATTAAAGTCTTCTCTCCACCCCACGAGCGAGCCATCCGTTCCGCGGAAAGAGACATAGCTTGTCCCATCCTCGAGGTCAAATGTCATCGCCGACATCTGTTCATCCGCGTCAGCGTCGATGATATTGACATAGTGATGAAGGACCGTTTCAGCAAACCGCCGTGTTCCGGAGGCCTTTTCCATCAGGAACGGAACCAGCCTTACATAAGAATCTCTGGAGGCCGTCTCTTCCCTGGTGTGGAGCGTAAAATACTTTTCGGATGCCGCTTCGAGTGAAAGGCGTCCTCCTTCTTCCAGTACTCCCTCCAGATCCACATAGGCGAAGAGTGACAGGAGTACATTATCCACTTCATTGAAAGGATCAGCAGAAAAAGGGATGTCCCCCCGCCAATCCAGATAGTCTGTTACTGTTGCCATGATGAACCTTCCTGTATTTTCACTCAGGACCTGTTTCACAACAGCTTTTTTCATTCTGCCGGTCTTCTTTTCCGATTGCCTCGTCAGAAAACAAAGCATCCTGCGCAGAAGTGAAAAGCTATTTCTGAACAGTTCCTTACACTGTCTTTCCAACAGATTGCTGCAAGCATGTTTTTCTGCTGATGATATCTGACCATACGGATGTCAATCTATATGGCTATTCTTCTACCAGCATGCCTGTAAGCAAAGGCACTGAGAATCGGCTGGTAAAGAGATTGCATTTACACAGAAATGTATAGAATACATGCTTTCCCTGACCAGACAAGGATTCATAATTCCCCTGTCCCTTGGAGAAAACCACTTCTGCCTTATCCAGTGCAGATCTGGCTTCTTCCGGAAGCATATCATAGACTGTCCCGGCGATTGCCCCGCCATTTGAAAATATTTCCGCAATCTGATCAATACCGGTATATACGGCGTCTTCAGGCGTCACATCATTCAACACTTCCCTGCCGCGGACAAGAACCTGCAGCTGAAGCTGAGGAAACCGTTTCTTCAATTGCTCCAGAAACAGTTTATCAAGCACAATCTCTCCGCAATTATCCGCAATCAGGAGAAACCGCTGAGCATCTGAGCACTCTGTCATCAGGTGTCTGAAGACTTCCTTCTCCTCCGTGCGCAGCACCGCCCCTTCCAGCAGCCTGAGGCAGGTATCCTCATCCACATGATCCATGGCACCATAGTCAATGTAATTCGCCGACCGTGCGAGCGCCAGTGCCGTCTCAGCAGGATCGGAGGATGACTCAATACGTATACGGAATCTGTCCTCGAGTTTCAGCATAAGGTCATTGTAGCGGCGCTTTCCTTCCGCATATCCGGCTGTCTTCCCGAACCGCTTTTCATATTCTATATTAAACCGGTAAACGAGCAATGGCGAGGTATCATTCTCTTCCCGCTCCTCAATCAGTTTCTTAACCTGAGCAAGGTACTCCTCGTTCCGGCATCTTGCTCTCTGTCGGTCATACAGGCATTTTGCGCAGCTTTCCGATATTCGCATACAATCTCCTTTCAGTTATCCGTTTTTTCCCCTTCTCACGGTACCTGATCTCTCAATTTTACCACTTCTCATTCAACGTGAGTTTCGTTCCTTAAACTGCTTAAACTGTTTTTCACGAGATTTTTTCACGAGATCTCTCAATTCGATGGAAATGAACCAGAAGGCAGTGGACTTCTTCGAGAAAAAGCCGCCAAAAAGGACGCGGACGAAGATGAAAAACCTGAAAATCTTGACCCATAAATGCGAAAAGTGCCGTAAATACGGCACTTTTTCAGCGGAGAGAGTGGGATTCGAACCCACGCGCCCAATAAAGGACGACCGCATTTCGAGTGCGGCTCGTTATGACCACTTCGATATCT
>CAJOQO010000185.1 GCA_905236545.1 uncultured Lachnospiraceae bacterium | reverse complement strand
GACGCTGAGATCTTTGCCCTACTAAGATCAGGCGTCCGGGGTATGAAGGAATCGTCCGCTGAATACCCCGGACGCCGATCGCAGTCGACAAAGAGCTCAGCCGGAGTGGGCTACAGGTTTGCGATGGGGAAGGCATCCGCAGGCCGGGGCATACATTACAGATACATTACAGGTCACACCCTGACAGAGAAGCAGAGGCGTAACAATCCAACGACTTTTCAAGGTAATTCTGTTATACTATATTTCATGCAAAGGATGTGAGAAACAGGCACTGAGGAAACACGGATTCAATCAGCGTTTCCCCGAGTGTACGGGGGAGGACACTACATGTCATATAAGGAAACAGTATGCGTAGTCGGACACAAGAATCCGGATACAGATTCCATCTGCTCCGCGATCGCCTATGCGTATCTGAAGAACCAGCTGCAGGGAAAGGATGGCCCGAAGAAATACGTGCCCTGCAGAGCAGGCGCTGTTTCGCCGGAAACGCAGTATGTGCTGGAAAGGTTTCGGTTCCGTCAGCCGCGATATCTGGAGAATATAGGAACCCGCGTGAAAGATATGGAGATCCGCCGGACGCCCGGCGTCGATGGAAAGATCTCTGTGAAAGACGCCTGGGAATTCATGAAGACACACAATGTGTTTACTCTCGCTATTACGGATGAGAAGGATCATCTGAAGGGCCTGGTCACGACCAATGATATCGCGAAGTCTTACATGGATGAAAATGACTCGGCGATTGTTTCCGTGGCGAAAACGCCTTACCGGAATATTCTGAAAGCGCTTGACGCAGAGATGGTGGTAGGGGATCCCGGGGCCGCTCTGGAGAAAGGGAAGGTGATCATCGCCGCGGCAAACCCTGACGTAATGGAAAACTACATTGATCCGCATGACTGTGTCATCCTGGGAAACCGGTATGAGGCGCAGCTGATGGCGATTCTGGCGGGAGCCGGATGTATCATCGTCTGCCTGGGCGCGCCTGTCTCAAAGACGATTCAGCATATGGCAAGAGAGCATGGCACTACGGTGATCGTGACGAATCTGGATACTTATACGGTAGCCCGTCTGATCAACCAGTGTATGCCGATCGATTTCTTTATGAAGTCCGACGATCTGATGACCTTCGGAATGTACGAATACACCGATGTGATCCAGGAAACCATGATGAAGAAGCGCTACCGCGACTTTCCGATTGTCAATAACGACGGTTGTTATATCGGTACCATATCGCGGCGGAATATGATGGCAGTGCGCAAGAGAGCGCTCATCCTGGTTGATCACAATGAGGTCTCGCAGGCGGTGGACAACGTGGAAAATGCAGAGATCCTGGAGGTCATTGACCATCATCGGCTGGGCTCGCTGGAGACGGTCAATCCGGTCTTTTTCCGCAATGAGCCGGTGGGCTGTACGGCGACGATTATCTGGCAGATGTATCATGAAAAGAACGTTCCGATCCCTGAGAATATCGCGGGGCTTTTGTGCAGCGCGATTCTTTCCGATACGCTGGTTTTCCGTTCTCCGACCTGTACGATTCTGGATAAGCAGGCGGCGCAGGAGCTTGCAGCGATTGCGAAGATTGATCCGGAGGAGTATGCGAAGGAAATGTTTGCCGCGGCGTCAACCCTGCGCGATAAGACGCCGGAAGAGATCTTTTATAATGATTTCAAGACCTTTGACAACAACGGGATCATCATCGGGATCGGTCAGGTCACTTCCATGAGCCAGCCTGAGCTGGACGAGATCGCCGTCCGGATGAAGCCATTTTTGGAAAAACAGTATACGGATAAAGGGCTTGATCTTGCCTTCTTCATGCTTACGAACATTATTGAAGAGGATACGATCATGCTTTGCTACGGAAAGTCTGCCGGTGAACTCATAAAGAACGCGTTCGGGGTGGAGGTAAAGGAGAATGAAGCAAAGATGAAAACCGTAGTATCCAGAAAGAAGCAGGTCGTACCGGCTATCATGGATGCGCTCAACAGAGACCAGGATGTGTAACCCGGGCCGTGAACCGGAAGAAGCAGGATGCGGAGTGCTGCCGGCTGGTGGAGTGCAGGTTAGAAGGGCGCGAATCGAAAGCGGCAGTATGCGGAGTGTGGACAGGAGCAGGACGATGAACAAACCACCGACAAAGCAGATCTGGCGTGCCGGCAATATGCTCTATCCGCTTCCGGCGGTGATGGTAAGCTGCGCACGGAACGGGGAAAAGCCGAATATTATAACGGTAGCGTGGGCCGGAACAGTCTGCACGAACCCTCCGATGGTATCGGTTTCGATCCGCCCGGAACGGCATTCTTATGGGATGATCGAGGAGAGCGGGGAATTCGTGATCAATCTCGTGACGCAGGAACTGGTGCGCGCCTGTGACTGGTGCGGCGTCCGTTCCGGCCTGGATCATGATAAATTCGCCTTCTGCGGCCTGGACGCGCTGCCTGCGGAGGGAATGACATACGCGCCCCTGATCGCCCAGAGCCCGGTTAATATTGCATGCAGGGTTGTGCAGAAGATTCCGCTTGGGTCGCATGACCTGTTCCTGGCGAAGGTGGTAAGCATCCATGTCGATCCGGACGGCCTGGATGAGAAAGGGCGGTATGATCTTGACAGAGCGGGACTTGTCGCCTATTCTCACGGGGAATACTTTGCACTTGGGAGAAAGCTCGGATCTTTTGGATACAGTGTAAAGAAGGAAAAACCATCCGGCCGGGAGATGGAAAAAGAGAAGACATCCCGACGGGAGACAGAGAATGACAGGAATCCCGGACGATACAGGAAAGAGGAGAAAAGATCCGGCCGGGATAAGGGGAATCGCAGAAGACGGAAAAAAGGGAACCCCGGCAGCAGAAAGCCTGCAGGCGGAGATCCGGAGAAGAGGAAGGAAAAGGGATGACAGGAAAAACGACGCAGAATCGATTCAAAAACAGGAGCAGCCCGGGCTTTTTGGCTGTATGGCCGGGGCTGGCACTGGCATTGATGCTGGCGTTCTCTTTTGTATGCGGAAGGGTCCGGACGCCGGCGTATGCTGATGAGATTGTATCCGATGCGGAAGATGACGGGGATACTGTCGTGGTGGCAGATTCAGGAAAGGACAGTGCATCCGTGCAGGATACGGAGAGCGGCGATGTTGGAGATCTTTCCGGACTCTTTTCCGATACCGGTGAGGATATCGTTCAGCGGGAAGGAGAAACGCTGGAGGAAGCCAGGGAACAGGATGATCCGCGCTATGGATCCGGAGATGGAGGAAGTACGGTCAATATCGGGCACCTGTATGAGATCAACGGTGTGATGGTACGGAATTCGGACTTTTCATCGGAGCATTATGCGTGCTGGACCTACGCGAACAATGTATACGCGAAAATATGGGGCCACAATTTCCTGAATGTGTTCAATGACACAGAGAACATGCTGCGTAATCTGCCGGATGAGGATCTGACGCTGACGCCGGAGCATTTGAAGGCATATGTCAGCGCGGCGCCCGCCGGAGCGGTACTGCGGGTCTGTGACGCGCAGTACCTTCACGCGGATGACGGATGGGGACACAGCCAGATCATCATCTCCCATGATGAAAATGGCTTTACGGTCTTTGAGGGAGGGCTTGCCGCCTGGCCTCACAGGCGGGAGGCATATTATACCTGGACAGGGTACTGCTACTCCGGATGGCCGGGCAAGTATCATTACATTAAATATATCAAATGGCCCGGAGCGGGTACGTGGACGGCGGGATCAAGGGGTTCCAATGCCACAGATCTCGGCGTGATTCAGGAGGAGAAGGATTCCTCGATCCCATCGGAACTGAAGGAAGCGATCATTGATCTTGCGGATCTGTTCGGAAGCGTGATCAGTGGTGACGCGGATCCGGAAGAACTGGAAACCGTGCGGAACCTTCTGAAGCAGGTACAACAGGAAGAATAACCACATAGGCTGACGTCCGTGTGGTCAGAAGATAAACAGCAGAAAAACGTGCGTTTATAGATGAAAGAAAAGATCAGAGGAAAGAACAGAGAAAAGATCAGAGAAGAGATCAGAGAAAAGAAGCGGAGGAGAAAGGATGGCACACAAAGTACTGAAAATAGCAGCAGGAGGAGCCCTGCTTGCCAACGCGGCATATACAGGGATTGGGGCATTGCTGGGACATCAGATCGTGAAGCCCAAACATCTGTCGCTGAAAGAGGAAAAGCAGTGGGAGATCGAGCATGAGACCTGGGATAACTACGACAATTATACCCATGTAAAGTATAAAGTGATCGGCAAGAAGGACTATGTTCTGAACTGTGAGTATACCGAGACGAATCCCGGCAGTAAGAAGATCGTCATCCTGTCGCATGGTTATACGTCGAATCGTTACGGAGCAGTGAAATATGTGGGAGTCTTCCGCAGGCTTGGGTATAACTGTATCATCTATGACTGCCGCGGACATGGCTCGAATCAGCCGGCCGCAACGACGATCGGCAATCTGGAGTCGCAGGATCTGAATGAGCTGATCAAGGATACCTACACCCGTTTCGGAGAGGATATCGAGCTTGGACTGCATGGGGAGTCCATGGGAGCGGCTACTTCGATCAGTGTGCTGCGCTATCATCCGAAGGTGCGGTTTGTCGTCGCCGACTGCCCGTTTGCATCTCTTCCGGAGCTGCTGAAGTATCTCTATGACAAAAAGCATATCGGCTTTTTGCTGGATCCGGTCAGGAAGATGACCAAGAAGTTCTACCATGTTAATCTAAAAAAGACCTGTCCCAGAGCGGCGCTTGCGGGAAATAAGGTTCCGGTCTGCCTGATTCACGGGACAGCGGACACCTACATTCCTCCGCAGAACAGTGACCAGCTTGCTGAGGCTACCTCCGGATACAAGGAGGTTCATAAGATTGAAGGCGCCAGGCATGCCGAATCGAGATTTGTGCTGGGGGAAGAGAAATACGCGCAGATCGTCGGAGAGTTCCTGAAGCATGTTGAGGAGCAGGAGGCGTTGGCAAATCAGGGAAACTCTGGTGTTACACCAGTATAATCCGTGTTTCTCTGGCTTCGAAGCAGCCGCGATCTGCGTCCCGGAGCATGCAGCTGACAGAAGAAGTGTGAAGAAAATGTGAAATGTCAGAAATTATCAGCACTCGATGCTTGACAGTGCTAACAGGCAGTGATATAACGTATTCAGAACGAAGGAAGAGCAAAGGGATCAGGAACAATAACCGGAAGCCCGGCTCCCTTCCGAACAAATAACAGATCACAACAGATCCGAAGGATCTGCCTGAAAGCAAAAGGAGGAACAATTATGATGGTACCGAGTATTTTTAATGATAACCTGTTTGACAGCTTCTTCAACGATGATTTCTTCTGGCCGGAGATGAGCCGGGGAAGTGACAGAGCGAGCAGAAAGCTCTATGGCCACAGGGCAAGCGAGATTATGAAGACGGACGTGAAGGAGACCGAGAAGGGCTATGAGGTCGCGATCGATCTTCCGGGATTCAAGAAAGAGGATGTGACCTGCGAGCTGAAGGATGGATATCTTACCGTATCCGCGCAGAAGAAGCTTGAGGAGAACGAGAAGGAAGACGGCGGGAAGTACATCCGCAGAGAACGTTTTACCGGCAGCCAGAGCAGAAGCTTTTACGTCGGTGATGGGATCCATGAGGATGACATCCACGCGACCTTCCAGGATGGTATCCTGAGGCTGGATGTGCCGAAGCAGCCGGTGCAGCAGATCGAGGACAAGAGGCATTTTGTCCAGATCAGTGACTGACCTGAGAGAGGGCGAGGCAACTGAAGAGAGAATCGAACAGGCCCGGGAAGGAAATCCCGGGCCTGTATTCAAAATGAGACCGGGAAGGCAATCCCGGGGCAGTATAAAACGGAAACGGGGAGGCAATCCCGGGCCTGTAGGAAAAGGAAACGAAGGAGGTGAGTGCGATGAGCGGAAAGCGCGACTTTTATGAAGTACTCGGCGTAGACCGGAGCGCTTCCGATAAGGAGATCAAAAAAGCGTATCGGAAGATGGCCAGGAAGTATCACCCGGATGGGAACCAGGGGGATAAGAATGCCGAAAAAAAATTTAAAGAGGTCAATGAAGCGTACAGCGTTCTGAGCGATCCGGAAAAGAAGAAGCTGTATGACCAGTTCGGAATGGCCGCTTTCGAGGAAGGCGGGGCATCCTCATCGCACGCGGAAAGCGATCCGTTTGGCAGGAGTGGATCCTATGGAAGAGGGCCGTACGGCGGAAGCGGATTCTACGGAGGTGATCCGTTTGATCAGGGCGCAGGTTTTGGCGGCACTTTCACGCAGGGTGAAAACGGCTCCTATCAGACCTTCCATTTTGATGCCGATGATCCCAGGCTGAAGGAAATGTTCGGAGATCTGTTCGGGGCATTTTCCGGAAGGACGGGGAAGGCAGGAGGACGGTCCGGAGGCTTCGGAAGACAGTCCGGAGAATATGGCGGGCAGGCCGAATGGTCCGGCGGGCAGACCGGATGGTCCGGCGGCTTCGGCGGGCAGGCCGGAGGATACGCCGGGCAGAGCACTTATCAGGCGCCGGAGAAGCTGGATCTTCAAAAGGATCTGTTCATCCCGTATACGACGGCGGTATTTGGCGGCGAAGTAAAGGTTTCGACACCGGACGGCAGCGTGATACTGAAGATTCCGGCCGGATGTCAGTGCGGCAGAAAGTTCCGCCTGGCGGGAAAAGGGAAAAAGAGCAGCAGCGGCGGAGCGCGCGGAGACCTGTACGTAGTGATACAGATCAATGTCCCGAAAAATCTGAGCGCGGCAGAGGTGCGGAAGCTTCGGGAATATGAGCATGTCCGAAAGGAGAAGTCCCGGGAGAAGAAGGGCGGAAAGCAGAAGGCAGGCTGAAAATGGAAATGTACCGGATTTTTCTTGCCTCTGGAGGGAATTCATGATATCTTGTTCGGGCTGATAAAAGCGATTGTCAGGGACAGAGGATCTGTTCGGGCTGATAAAAGCGATTGTCCGGAACGGCAGTTGTGTAACGTCGGCTTTCAGGGCGAATAACAGGATAACAGGATACGGCTTTATGCGGGATGCTGCGATGCCGGAAGGAAACAGAGCGGGAGATCTCCATGGAGAACAGGAAAGAGCATACAAAGATCACGAAGCAGCTGATGGAGCTGATGGAGTCTGATAAACAGCTGAAGGCGCTGGTTGAAAAGTCGATCCATCTGGCAGCCGTTGAAAACCCTGATAAGGTGAAGAATCCGGTTCGCAGCCTCGAGATGCTGTATGACTATATTGATTTTACGCAGACGGTCATGCCATGGGCGTATCTTCCGGAGGAATGCTTCCGGAATTTCGTGACGAAGACCGATCAGAGCTGCCTGTATATCTACTATCTTCTCGACAGGCCGCTGCCGGAGCTGGAGAAGGAGCTCGCGTTCCGCCCGTCGGTTCAGTTTCTGGAGCCGGTCTACCGCTGGCTGAAGGACTATAACAATGCGCTTCAGGTCTATATGGATTCGGAGGCGTCCTGGAGGGAGGAGTATTATCAGAATCTTTACAGGGATCCTTCCTGGCATCTGGATCAGGGATGGTTTGAGGACAGCTCCAACTGGCATTCCTTCAATGAGTTCTTTTCCAGGAAGCTGAGCGATATGGAGAAGGTCAGGCCGCTGGCGGGAAGAGGGAATGACACGATCGTCACGTCGCCGGGAGATTCTCTGCCGCAGGGGACATGGGAGATTGATGAGAAGGGATACTTCTGCTCCGGAGATGTTTACGATGAGCACGGAGTCCTGATCAAAACCAGCGCATTTTTCTCGGTGGACGACCTGCTCGGGGAAAAAGGAAAGCCCTATGCGCAGGAGTTCTACGGCGGTACCCTGACGCATACCTTCTATAATTTTGACGATTATCATCGCTGTCACGCCCCGGTATCGGGAAAGGTTCTGGACGCTTATGTGATCGGGAACCCGGACGCGGTTGGCGGGATCACGACCTGGGATCCGGAGAGAGGGCAGTATGTGCTGGAGTCGTGCTTTGCAGGCTGGCAGTCCTATGAGACCAGGGGATGTGTGATCCTGGAGACGGATCGTCATGGGCTGTGCGCGGTACTGCCGGTCGCGCAGGGACAGGTGTCGAGCGTTCATTTTACGGACAATGTCAGGATCGGGCAGCGGATCGAAAAAGGGGACGAGCTGGGGTATTTCCTTTTCGGCGGATCGGACTGCGTGATGCTGTTTTCGTCGAAGACCGGGTTTGAGCTGACAGCAAAGCCGGCAGCCAGCGATGATACATACGCGAATGGATACGCGAAGATTCTCTGCAGGGCCCAGTACGGGAGATTCACGGAGAAGTGACGCGGAACGGAACCGGAACAGAAGCTGCGAAGCAGCGACGGATGCGCGGCAGCGCAGACGGTTCACGGTCTGTGGGGAAGGGATCGTGAATAGTAGCTTTCTTTTTGTCGCAATGAGCCCCCTGTATGACATGTTGTACAGGGGGTTTATCATGCGCGGATGAAGGAATGACACGAACGCTGAAAAGTGCTAATATAATAGCGGAAATGCGGTGAAATACGCAAAAATCGCTAATATATTGGCAGATTGAGAGTTGCTATGATATTGGAGACACCCTATGAAATGGCTTTTCATGTTGCGAAGCGTTTTCGTTCGTTAAGAAGAGCAAAGAAGATGACGATCAAAGAGGTGAGCGAAAGGAGCGGGGTTCCTTATTCTACACTCAGACGGTTTGAAAGCACAGGAGAGATCTCATTCCTTTCTTTTGTAAAGATCGTTTCCGTAATCGGGGAGGATGACCAGATAACGAGACTGCTGTCGGACACGGTTCCGGGTTCCATTGAGGAGGTTATTCGTGGAAACCACTATCGATAGGCTGGAGGTCTTATTAACAGCAAAACAGAATGAAGCAGCGTTTTCCTAAGCAAGACGGCTGTACAAAACCGTGGTCATGGAAAATATGAAAAGACAGGCACGGGTGCGAAGGCACCGTGCCTGTCTTTTTTCCTATGGACATGAAATGAGAATGAAAGGCGGGAAATTATGACATGAACACAGCAGTACTGCAAAATATGAAATATATAGCATATCATAGTTGATATGAAAAGAAATAATTTGCTTGCGCAGCATCGGAAGATATCGTAGAATAAAACAGACTAACTAATCTGAACAAGTTTCGTATTATGAACGAAGGAATGCTGGCCTGTGCTTTTGAGACCGTCAATATTTGAGTCAATCGATGCCGGATGAAAGGGAGAAAGACGCAGGAAGGGAAGGCATACTGACAGCTTACGGAATTAAACGGACAAGTGGTATTGAATGGAGGAATGGGTATGTTGAGAAAGAGTCTTGCGCTATTGGTTTCATTATCCATGGCAGTAACTTCTTTGCCGGTAAATGCGTTTGGAGATGAGATTGATCACCAGGAAGATGCAATTGTCGTGGATGATACATCGGGAGGTGAAGAAACCACGGGTTCACTTGATGTGAACTATTCCGGTGAGGGAGATTCCGGATATGATTCTGACGGTATGATACCGGGCAATGATGACCTGTCAGGCGTATTTGAGGAAGATGATGGCGAAGGGACTGAGACGGGAGTGTCTCAGGGGGTGGAGCCGGGTCTGTTGAATCCAGATCAGGAAGACAATGCCGATCCCTCGTTGAATGAAGGCGAATCTGATGTCAATAGCGGGAGTGAACCGGCGGCAGAGGAACAGACTGAGACGGAAGAAGACATGTATGACGCCAGTGGCGATAATCCGTCTTCTGATCAGGCGATTGAAAAGCCTGCCGAAGAGACTGCTGAAAAGCCCGCTGAAGAGACTGCCGAAGAGTCCACTGAAGCGGACAGCAGTACATACGATGAAGAGAATAATACGGATGATACTGTGTCGGATGTGGATAGTGACACGGATAATGAAGATCCAATAGAGACTCTGGAGGTCAGCGTGCCGGAGCAGACCGCATCGAATCCGGCGATGGCCGGTGCTCTGGCCGGGGATGATGAGAACAATGGAGTGGCTGGAACACAGGGAGAGATCGAAGCGGAAGGAGAAACGGAAACCTTTACGATCGATACTCTTCGCGACAGCGATGAACTGTTTGCGGATTATGTTAACCAGTTATTCTATGGGTCGCCCGCACAGACGAAGACAAGGAAAAAGCTCAGGTCTGCGAAACCTCTTTCGGGAAATGACCAGACTGTGTTTACCTATCTCAGTGAAGCAGTGAAGGGGATTGCTGCCGGCAATACTTCTTCATCAATTATCAACATTCCGCTGTCAGAATTTGAACTGGATACTCAGACCTGCTTTTCCGCAGAGGAGCTGGGTGTGGAAGCAGCCGTGTCGAATGGCGCGATCACACAGGAAGCAGTGGCTGCTATGGCAGAGAAACTGTCCTTTGATCTTGGCAGAGTACTGGATCAGCTACTGGCAGCCTGTCCATATGAGTTGTATTGGTATGATAAAACTGCTGGATCCATAGTCGAGACATCAGGAGTGACGGCGAGCAATGATGGGACAGGCTGGAAGCTGCGCTTTACGGATGAAAATGGTGTGGTGATCCGCATGGCGGTAAACCAGGAGTATCGAGGGAGCGATGATTATACGGTAAATACGTCCATGACCGGAGCGGCTGTGGATGCTGCCGCGAACGCACAGGCTGTTGCGGACCGCTATGCCGGAAATAGCACAATAGAAAAACTGGAAGGGTTCAGGGATTACATTACACAGGAAGTTTCTTACAATACTTCCGCTGCGAATGACAATCCTCCTTATGGGAATCCGTGGCAGCTGATCTGGGTGTTTGACGGGAACCCAGATACAAATGTCGTCTGTGAGGGGTATTCAAAAGCATTTCAGTTCCTGTGTGACAGAAGCTTCGCAGATGACTCTTCTGTCGGGTCTGACCTGGTGACGGGCCAGATGAGCGGTGGAACCGGTGCGGGTCCTCATATGTGGAATATTGTCACGATCGGCGGAAACAGTTTTCTGGCGGATATTACGAACAGCGATACGGGGACGGTTGGCCAGAATGGCGGATTCTTCCTCGCCGGAGCTGCTGAATATACGTATCCAGACGGGAACGGGGATGGATCGATCGTAAATGGATATAAAGTCGGGAATGTAGCGTATACCTATGATAACGATACTATGGCGATGTATGGGCAGGACTGCCTGAAGATTGCCGACAGGAGCTATTATGAGATCGGAACTGATTCGGGAGAAACCGGGACAGGGACGGGTTCAGAATCCGGACAAACCGGATCCGGGGAAACAGGACCTGGAACAGGTTCCGGAGGATCAGGATCTGGAACAGGTTCCGGAACGGGCGCTGGAGGATCCGGATCGGAGAGCGGATCAGATTCAGGCTTCGGCGGTGACAGTACCAACGTTCCGGATGGCTCTGGACAGAATATACAGTCATCGATTGATGATGTGATCACTCCCGTCTATCTGGATCAGAGCAAGATGATTCAGACAGATGCTAACTGGTATTACTATTCCTTTACCCCGGCAGAGGCCGGATCCTACACATTTTACATTGATCAGCCGGTAACGTGGGGCACGGTTGAGGTAATACACGGAGATCTGACAGAGTACAAACGTAAGGAAGGATCGTACGATAATGAACTGACAGGAACGGCATATCCGGCTTCTTATACCGTCGATCTGAACAAAGAAGAGACATGTTACATTAGAACGTATGCTTCCTCAGAAACTCTCTCAAAAGTAAATCTGTGTGTACGCGCTTATGAGAAGAAGGCGCTGGAGATCCAGGATATTACCAGTGATAAGACATCTCTGAAGCCGGGAGAG
>CAJOQO010000184.1 GCA_905236545.1 uncultured Lachnospiraceae bacterium | reverse complement strand
TAGCGCTGAGCTTTGCGAAGCGCGGGTTTTGCGAATGAGGGTAGAGGGGTTGGATCACGATAGTGATCCAACCGCACAGGTGGAATACATTTAAACATGCATAAAGTTTACCAGAAAGCAGCTTATTTCTCAATCACACAAACAGACTGTATCAGCGGTCCTCTCACCCCAGCGGTATCTCCACCACCTGCGCCATCTTCTTCAGGCACTCCTCAATCTGGGAAGAGATCTCCTGTGCCAGCCTCCCGGTGAGTTCCTCATTTTTCTTCTGCTCCAGATTGGCGTAGAAGTTCGATTTCACCTCGGAAGAAATCCGGCGTACACGGTTCCCGAATGCATTTCTCGTGATCAGCCTGCGCAGCGGCTTTGGAATATTGATTCCCATCATGCGGTTTTCCATATACTCCTGCCCGATCAGCAGAACGCCGAGCGAAAGGATGGCTCCCGCCAGGATGCCCTTCAGCCCGCCCGCGATCAGCGCGACCCCGCTTCCGCCGCACAGAAGGCTTACCAGGATCGTAATGATCGTATTGATCAGCCATGTGATCTGGTCAAGCGCAAAGATATCCTTCGTGTCGATCCGGATGTCGATATCGGACAGAGCCAGATAGCTCGTCAGGTTCAGGGCACGGTATGGAACATTGTGCCGCACGCAGATCGGCATGGTATATTCCTCCAGCTCGTAGGCCACGGGACGCAGCCAGGAGGATACCACGCCTCCCAGCAGCTTCTGCGCCTCCTCGCTTCTCAGATAATGCTCGATCTCTTTCTTGAGCTCTTCGTCAATCTCTGACAGCCGGCTGATCTCTCCGCTTCTCCAGCGGTCGAATACATTCATCGCCGCGTGCTCGAGGATCGGATCGGTCAGCGCATCCACAACACTGTGATAAAGCTGCTCCACATGGGCGGAAACGATGCGCTCCACGGTGCTTGTCTCGATCAGGTCGTCCACCTCCCGGCGGAACTGCCGGATGTCCTCATCGATCCGTCCGCACTGCGCCAGTCCGCGCGCCACGGAGAATTCCGGCTGCAGGGTCGTGATCACGATGGTATCCGGAAATGCTTCCTGGCACCAGACCCGGATCGCCGGCATCCTGGAAACACCGCCGGTCAGAAACAGAAGCTCCGGCGTTTTGATCTTTTCCTTCACCTGGAGAAGGCTGGCGCTGAACGCTTCATGGAAGGAGCGCCCCTCAAGATGCGGAGCCGGCGCTTCCATCAGCTTCTTCGACATGTTCCGGTCCATCCGGAGCGTCAGCATATGGCTTCCGGAATGCAGGATCTCGATGCTCTTTGTGAGGGAGCGGCTCGCCCAGTATTCCTCGTCGGCATAATACTTTTCCTTCAGGCGCCTGGCCGCGAATTCGCAGTAGCTCCTCCACGCCTCGCTTTCCTCCAGGATCCGGCCGATCGCGGCACTGTCAGGCCCTGACAGAACACTTTCCTGAAGAAGCATCTCATCCGTGATTCCGCCGCCGAGCAGAACCTCCCCTGCTGTCTGCAGCTCGATCTCCCGTCCGGATTCGATAAATGCAAAGTCTGTCGTGGAGGAGCCGACATCCACCACGAGGACGCTTTTCGAAAGGATGTCATACCCGACCTGAAGATGCCGTGACAGGCATGCGCTGATCAGGGCGGCCCTTGATTCCGACACGATCCTCACGGGCGGATATCCTGTCTCTTCGAAGATCCCCCTGTAGCGTTCCCGGTCCATGCCTTTCCATCCGGCAGGGCAGCCGACGTAAACGCAGCTGTCCTCCCCCTGAACCAGATTGCCGCTGCCGATCAGCTCCGACAGGACGCCCGCCGCAAATGTCCTGATGTCCTTCTCACTCTCCGGATCGCTCAGAAACCGGCTCTTGAAACGAACCCGCCGCATCAGGGCGTCCGCGCTGTAGCAGGCGCTTTCCCCAAGAAGCAGCCTCCCGTCCGCAAGGCGCGCGTATGCCGTGATAAAGCTCTGCGCGTCACATACCTGCAGGATCGCCGGCTCTTCCGTCCTTGTATCTGCCTGTCCTCTGGCGACCGCGCTCTCCGCGTCCCCCAGGTCAAATCCATAATATCGTTCCATCTTAATCGTTTACCCGTATCCGGTTTTTCTGTCTTTGCGGGCTTCCGGTTCCCGTATCGTTTCCCGTATCTTTTCTTTATCCGGACGCGACTCCCTTTCGTATGACCACACCGTCCCTGATCAGTGCGGGGCGGATCGTCACGCCTTTGCTGTCCGCCGGAAGAATCTCAAACCATCCCGCGCTTTGCTGAGAATAGTCCTCTGTTTCGATTCCCTTTTCATGCAGGTAATAACGGATCAGTTCCACCTGTTCGCCTGGCGTCTCATCCGACGGGAATCTGCGCCTCCTGGCGTACGCATTTTCCAGAAGATCGGAAAAGAACTGAAGATCCTGCTTTGACAGTTCCGCGCTGCTGCCGGATCCCGTCCTTTTCTCAGCTTTCTCTCTCTCCCGCACGTTCTCCAGACGGTGGTCAGCACCCAGCATGGTTCCCTGAAGGATATGCCAGATCTTTTCCGGATCCACCAGGAAGGTCAGCTGTGTCTGCCTCTCCCGCGGTTTTGCCGCATTCCTGCCGCGTGCTTTCCCGGCCAGGTATCCGCCCAGCGCAAGGAGCACACAGCCCGCAGCTGCCCAGAAGATCACGGAAAGATGAAGAAAGATCCCTGCCGTCTGCTGGCCGATCAGGCTTCCGGTCACACAGACGATCCCTGCAATCAGGCACAGCAGCGCCGGAACCGGTATCCGGAAGCCTGCCCGGGCTCCGCTTCCGCTCTCCTTCTCCCACACCTCCGCGTCCGCCACAGACCCGACCAGAGGCACCGCGTCCTTCAGCATCTGCAGCATCCCCTGCGCCGCATCGGCCGTCTCCGCCCATGCACCGGCCCTGTAGATCAGCCGTTCTGTTTCTTTTTCAAGCGCAGCCTGCGCCTCGTCCGGCGTACGTCCCTTCTGAAGCTGCGCCATCACCATCTCTCTGTCCTGCTCCAGAAGAGCGGACAGAGTCCTTTCATCCTCATTTCTCATCTGAGCCATGTCACCATCCTTTATGTCCGGGCGCGCCCGCAACTGAATTGTATACATCATAACACAAATCAGATATAATGAGATCAAACGCCATGGCGAAATGCCGGGCAGAAAGGATGGGTACTATGGATTATAAAGAACGTTTTGATATCTGGATGAAACAGATCCCGGCCGGGGATCCGCTCCGTCCCCAGCTTGAGGCACTTGCTTCGGACGAAGCCGAGATGGCGGAGCGTTTTTCTCAGGAAATGGTCTTCGGAACCGCAGGACTGCGCGGTGTGACAGGCGTTGGAACCAACTGCATGAACCTCTACACGGTAGGACGCGCCACCCGGGGAATCGCGGAGTATATCCGCCAGGCCGGTCCTGAGGCTATGAACAAAGGTGTGATCATCGCGCATGATCCCAGGCATTTCTCCAAAGAGTTCTCACGTCTCGCGGCATGTATCCTCGCCCGGGCGGGCATCAGGGTATATACCTTCCCCGATCTGCGTCCGACGCCCGAGCTGGCCTGCCTGATCCGTGTGAAGAAAACCGTATCCGGAATCAACATCACCGCCTCCCATAACCCGCCGGAGTATAACGGCTACAAGGTTTACTGGGAAGATGGCTGCCAGGTCAGCGCGCAGGTTGCGGACGGCATGATGCACTGCATGATGGATCTGGATTACTTCACAGATTGTGATATCGATGATTCGGAATACGATGAAATGATCAAAGACGGAAGGATCACCCTTCTCGGTGAAGCGGAAGACCGCCTGTACCTTGACATGGTCAGATCCCTCGCGATTCATGAGGGGGATGAGCTGGACCTTTCGATCCCCATCGTCTATACGCCGCTGAACGGAGCCGGTTCGATCCCGTTTTCCAGGATGATGGAAGAGAGAGGATTCCAGAATTTCCATATCGTGCCCGAACAGAAGGATCCGGATCCGGACTTTTCTACGGTCGGCTATCCGAATCCGGAGGATCCGAAAGCGTTCCGGCTCAGCGAAGAGCTGGGAGCAAAGATCGGCGCGGAGCTTCTCATGGCAACCGATCCGGATTCTGACCGCTTTGCCATCGAGCTGATGGGAGACGACGGAAAATATGTTCCGCTCAACGGAAACCAGACCGGGTACCTGCTTGTCAATTATATCCTCGAGGGACACCGCGCCGCGGGAACCCTGCCGGAGAACGGTGCGATGATCAAGTCCATTGTCACCTCCTCCCTCTCAGCGGAGATCGCCGCCTCCTATGGCGTGAAGATGATCGAGGCGCTCACCGGATTCAAAAACATCTGCGGGCGCATTCCCTTCCTGGAGGAGCATGGATATACCTACCTGTTCGGATATGAGGAGTCCGTAGGCTACGCTGCCTGCCCGGAGATCCGCGACAAGGACGGCATCAGCGCCGGTATGCTCATCGCGGAAGCCGCGGCCTATTACAGGAAACAGGGCAAAACACTCTTCCAGGTGCTGTCAGAGCTCGGAGCGCGTTATGGCTATTACGCCGAAGATGAGCCGAATCTTGTTTTGAAGGGAATCCCGGGCGCCCAGAGGATCCGCCGCATGATGGACAGTGTGCGCGGGAATCTCCCGATGGACAGAGTGGCCGGCGCGAAAGGGAAGGATGCTTCCGCCGCAGCCTGCAGGGACGATTCCGTGTGGAGCTCGGTTGCGGGCATCCGCGTCACGAAGGTCATTGACTACAAGGACGGCTATGAAGATATTCCGGCTTCCAACGTTCTGCGCTTTTTCCTGGAGAACGGATCCTGGTTCGCCGTACGCCCCTCCGGAACAGAGCCCAAGATTAAGTTCTACTTCTATTCCAGGCAGGATACTCCGCAGAAGGCGCAGGAGGTCAACAGGAAGATCAAAGAAGCAGCCATGGAGACGATCCTTGCGGTTGAGTAAGGATCTTTGGGTAAGGATCTTTGAGCAAGGTTCTGTGAGTGAGGTTCTGTGAGCAGGATTCTTTGAGTAAGTTTTTTTGAGTAAGATTACGCGCCTCCCCGCAGTGCAATTGATGCAGGGAGGCGCTTTCAGCAGAACAGGCTTTCAGGATGCTCTCTTTTTGAGATATTCGATAAACTCGTCAAGGGGAAGCGGTTTGGAGTAATAGAAGCCCTGCAGGTAGGTGCAGCCCATTTCCCTGAGCTGCTGAACCATCTCCCCGGTCTCAACCCCCTCCGCCGTAACCGTAAGGCCGCAGTCCAGGAACGAACTCACCGCGTTGGGCAGGATCGAATCCGGTTCACGGAAATGCGCCCAGACGATCTTCATGTCCAGCTTGATCCCGCTGAACGGAAAGGTCTTGATCCGGAACTGATTCGCGTATCCGCTTCCGTAGTCATCAAGCGAGAATACATATCCAAGCTTTCCGAGTACCTCCATCCGGCTCTTGAGCACATCCGGGTCCACCATGCTCTCTTCGGTAATCTCAAGGTGAAGCATCTTCGTATCCACGCCGTAGGTCTTCGGCACAAGATCAAAGGTATCCGCAAGATCCGGATCCATACACTGGATCGGCGACAGATTGATATTGATAAAGTCAATTCCCTGGAGCTCGGATCTTCTCTCCACCAGAAATCTGCAGGTCTTTGCCAGAACCTGCTCTCCGATCTCTATGATGCTGCCGGAGCGCTCCGCCAGGGGGATGAACTCCACGGGCGGAATCAGGCCGAGCTTCGGATCGATCAGCCTCGAAAGCACCTCCGCACCGACCACTTTCCCGGTCCGTGCATCGATAATCGGCTGCATAAAGATCTGGAGGTCATTTTTCTGAAGCGCATAGCTGAGCGCCTTCTTGATCTCAAACTCGCGGATCACCTCATCGACCAGCGTCCTGTCGACAACAAAGTCGTGATCCAGTTCTCCGTTCCCGCCCTTGCCCAGGAGCCGGCGGACCACCTCGATCTCCAGATCCACAGAAGGGATCTCAAGATCGGAATTCATCTGGCTGAAGACAGCATTCAGAAAAACCCTGCTCCCGCTGCCGCCATCCCATGGCTCGCGGAATCTCCGGATCACCTCCGGAAGGATCATGGAAACTGCCTTTTCCGCCGTCTGTCTTTCTTCGATCATGATCAGGAAACACCCGGAACGCTCATAGAAGACCGTAGCGCCCCGGAACTGTTCCCTCAGATATCTGCCGATCCGATTCAGCACCACATCGATCTGGACGCCCCCGTAGATCTGCCTCGCTTCCTCATAGTTGTTTGTCATGATCCCGATGAGCTGGTACCAGACCCCATAGTTGTGATGATCTCTCACCACAAGCTCAAAGGCCTGATAGTCAAATGACATCGTCCGGCTCTCCCGGTACAGATCCGCGTTGTGAATCGTGATGTAGAGGATCACGATGGACATCATAAAGAAGGTATCCATCAGAAGATAATCCGGGAGAAGCGTGCGGAAGATCCCGCCGCTGATCAGAATCGCGTAGACAAGAAGGATCCCGGATAATAACGTGCCCGGCAGCGATTTCCAGAACCGGACGATCATCCACAGTCCCAGAATCAGGAAGACAAACAGCTGCGCATTGATGACGGCATACCCCGGCCCGGAATGGTATCCTTCTTTGTCAATGGTAAAGATAAATCCCGTGAAAAGACTGCTGATCGACAGGAGAGCAAACAATACGCCGAACGCGAAGCCAACGTAATAGTACCCCCGCTGAAGCCTGGTATGCTGGCTGGCAAGTGTTACAGTGTAAACATACAGGACGAAGCTTCGCAGCGTAAAGAAAAGAAAGTAGATCAGATTCACAAGGAACAGAACCCAGACCGGAAAGCTCTGATGGTTCATATCCATCAGAGTGGCAATAATATCGGATGCCAGCGTACACATCTCAGACAACGCCAGCAGGATGAACAGACGGTTCGAAACAACCGGGAGCCGGGGATATGCCACATAGTATCCAAGAAGAATACAGAGCAGAACCCCGGTAACCAGGCTGAAGCTGATATTCCAGGTCATGACGGAGCAAATCCTTTCCTAATATGATCCAGGGACATTTTTACTATAACGTATCGCCCGAAAAATAGCCACTGCTGTCTGTTCTGACTTTATCACATTTTCAACTGCTTTTTTAGACAAGTTGCATTTCCTTCGCCATTTTCAGGATCTCCTCCTTTGTGAAGGTTCTCTGATCCGCGCAGATGGAGAAGGCATATACGGTCTGTCCGCCTCCCTCCTCCTTACTTTGCGTCCAGACTGCTGTGTTCCAGTGGTCCTCATCCTCCCCGCGGAGCGTAATCTCCGTCTCTCCCATCCGGATCACCGCCTCCCTGGGATAAGCGTTGTAATCTCCGCTGATCTCTTCTCCCATGTTCTTTCCTTTTCGGATCCGGTATCCTTCCTGCATCCCGGCATCCTGAAAGATCACTTCCAGCATCTGATCCGGTATCACACGGTACAAAAGGTTGTCATATGGCGTCAACGCTTCGGGAACCGTCAGGGAGAATCCGGCCTCCTTCTGCGCTTCTTCAAGCGTCTGAACATCGAGGAAAGGATTGGCCATCTTCATCGCTGAGCCGGGCTGCGCGGGAGCTGCCGCATTCATGGCTGCCTCATAGTCTGCCGCTTCTTCAGCTGCATCTTCGACTGCTGCAGGCGCAGATGCTTCCTCTTCTCCGGCTGCTTCCTGCGGAGATACTTCTGCTTCTTCGGCTGCATCTTTGGCTGCTGCAGGCGCAGATGCTTCCTCTTCTCCGGCTGCATCTTTGGCTGCTGCAGGCGCAGATGCTTCCTCTTCTTCAGCGGCATCTCCGGCTGCTTCCTGTGCTGTCGCCGATGCCTCTGCCGCGGCATGGAATTGCCTCCCGGATGCCGCTTCCCGCGCTGTGTCCGGCGCACCGTCCTGTCTTGCTTCTTCCGCGGCCTCCTCCTGTCCCTCCTCAGCCACACTCAGCTGCTCTGTATCGGTGACACGGGTAAGAAATGCATGCCTCCCAATGACCGCCACCGTAAGGCAGGCGGCCGCCGTCAGCGCCCACACGCTGTATCTTCGAAGCTTTCCCCCCGCCTTCTTATTCGGTCCGGAAGCCATCTTCCCTCCGGACGAAGCCGCCTGCTCCGCGGACGTCTCCTTTTCGGACGGGTCTGCCTGTTCCGCGGACATCTCCTTTCCGGACGAAGCCGCCTGCCCCGCGGACATCTCCTTTCCGGACGAGGCC
>CAJOQO010000183.1 GCA_905236545.1 uncultured Lachnospiraceae bacterium | reverse complement strand
TGTGGGCATCAACGACCGACGATAACGCAGTGTATGAGCAATCAGACAAGCGAATGTGCCAGTTAATTAATATTCGGGGTACTAGTAACGTTTGCATCCAGGGATCCTCCGGACAGGAAGACCCGGTCTGAAAGCTCCGGGCACTGACCGGGGCACTGAGATCCGTGCAGAAAAAGGCATCCTCCGCAGGGAAGGATGCCTTCTGTTTTTATTTCGGTAATCCCTTATGGCTTCCGGCCTGCGGAAGGTTTTTCTTCCATTCTGCGCCGGAACGCGTTCATGGTATCTGATCCACCATGGATAGATGACCGGCCTGCAGCGGAAGAATGACTGCCGCTGGCGGCATGCTCATTTCTTCTCATCCAGAAAACTCCATTCCACAAACCGCTTCGACATATAGGCGTCATCATATCTCTCATCCAGATATTTCTCGAAAGAAGACTCCGCCTTGATCCCATGATGGCGCCTGCTCCAGCGAACGATGCAGATCGACGTGAAGATCAGGTTGACCAGCATGAAAACGGAGAGAATGATGATGAGGAGAACCCTGTATCTTCCATGATCGAACTGAGACAGGCCTCTGCTGATCAGCGGACAGAAACGGCTGAACGCAAATCCGATAATCGCCCATACAATCGTCATTCTCAGGCAGATATGGCCGCGATAATTCAGATAATAATCAGAGTAATCCCACGCACGCATGCCAAGGCCGAATTCCAGAAGCAATCCTCCGACCAGTTCCAGACCGTCTCCAACCAGGCCATATCCGATAAACTCCAGCACAACCCCCTTCCCCTGCAGCGCGGCCGCCATCAGGTAGAATCCCACTGTGCCAAAGCCATAGAGCAGGCAAAAGGGACCCCACATCGTTACAACATGGGTCTCCCATTCCCCGAACGCAAACAGGTAGAAGAATCCTTCTATCAGAACTCCTGCGAGATTCGCAATCATAAACAGCCAGAAGCAGATCCCATAGGTGACGCGAATAACAGGTTTTGATGCAGGTTTTGATCCGGGCTGCGATGCTGGCTGTGATTCGGGTTGTGATATCGCTTTTAATTCGGGTTGTGATTCGGGTTGTGATATATTTTTTAATTCGGGTTGTGTTACAGGTTTTGAAGCACTTTTGGACATACCATTTCCTTCCTGGAAAACATGAATCATGACTGGCGGGGTTTCCCCGGGCATGTACTCACGATTATCTTCCAGCCATCGGATGATGTCAAGGTTTTCATACAGCAGTTTCCCTCCTGGCACACGACGGTCTTTACGATTCACGGTCCCTTCCCCACAGACCGTGAACCGTCTGCGCTGCCGCTCAGCCGGCATTGACCCGCAAAAGATCACTGCCCTGCCGCACGATAGCCGGCTGCTCTTCCACGGCGTCTTTCATGACCGCCGAATTCCGGCGAATGCGTACGCCTTTTGACATTATACAGGCCCGCGTCTGCCGTCGAGATCAGCTCGAAAAGCTGATCATAATCTTCTACGGATCCCCTGGCATGTCCAATGCTGAGGCCAATCCTGTTCCCAAGAACAGCCGGGACAGAAAAGGAACAGGTATCCTCCTGGTAAAGCTGCTCCTGCTCTCCCAGCACAAGGAACTCATCACCACCATACCGGTAACAGCGGTTATCCGGAAACAGTGCCTTTATCCTCCGCGCCGCCTCCTTCAGAACACGATCACCTACACTATGCCCGTATGTGTCATTGATCTCTTTGAAATAATCAATATCGATCATAAAAACCGACATGGTTTTTCCGACAACATCCAGCACATCCTCATCCAGCGCCCTGCGGTTTCTCAAACCGGTGAGTCCGTCATGGCGGGTGGCATACTGCAGCATCTCATTGCTCTTTTTCAGGCGAACCGCCTTCTCCGCATTCCGGATCTGTGAATGATACCGGACCACCATTCCAGCCGCCGATACAAGCGCAAGAACGAAATAGTTCAGATTGTTGATTCTCACGGCGCCATCCACGGAATACATCATAGCATACAGCAAAGCATAGATCCCGCCGGTCAGAAGCGTACTGATCCATGGCCTGAGCGGCAGAAAACATACCATTATCAGCTCGACCGTGAAAAATGTGAGAAGATGATCTCCTCTGTTGTAACTGCGCCATGATACCAATACGGACCAGACCGAAAGGATCAGGTAACAGGAAACACGGAACAGGGTAGCTTCCCTGCTGGAGAACTCTGCTTTTTTCAGCATGTTCCAGGCGGTTAGATGAGCTGTGATACAAACTGCGATACAGAACAGGACACTTACCGCGCTTATCCATGAATCACGGTTAAACGGAGCCCTGGTTGCGGTAAAGTATCCCAGGGTAAGTATTTCAAACACTGCAACCACAACAGACAGCTGGCAGATGTTTTTTATGCTCTCTTTATCGATGTATTTTTGCACCATTTCCCCAACTTGCGGAAACAGGTATTGTTTTATTCTCTTTCCGTACAATATTTCCATACCTCCTCAGGCAGCAGGAGCTTTCCTTTTGCCAGATTCATTCATCGGCTTCCGGCGGGTGAATCATTCTATCTTTCACCTATCTTCACCAATCCCCCATAAAGAGCTGACAGGATCATCCCGCCAGGCCTCTTTAAAGAGTTTACATTATAATCCGACAAACAATTCTGTGCAATACAGTTCTTCAAAATTTCACTTTTGATCATTTTCTCCTGTATATCGCGTATCTGTATATACAGCCTGCCCATATAGCGCCTTTTCACAACTTTTGTTATGATAAAACTGCAGCTGTAAATCATTCTTCCGGGAGGGCTGGACTCTAATGCTGGATCAGTTTTCAAGAACACAGTTGATCTACGGCGCGGAGGGGATGGAAAGGTTTGCCTCTTCCCGTGTCGCGGTTTTCGGAATCGGAGGCGTTGGCGGTTATGCCGTTGAAGCTCTGGCAAGAAGCGGGATCGGAGCCCTGGATCTGATCGATCATGACAAGGTCTGTCTTACCAACCTCAACCGCCAGATCCTTGCCACAGGAAAAACCATCGGCAGATACAAAGTGGATGTGGCGGAAGAAAGAATCCATGAGATTAACCCTGACTGCACAGTCAGAACGTATAAAGTATTCTTTCTGCCAGAGACGCAGGAATTGTTCGATTTCCAGGAGTATGACTATGTCGTAGATGCGATTGATACCGTTACCGGAAAGCTTGCTATCATAGAAAGCGCAAAGAAAGCCGGGGTGCCGGTCATATCCTCCATGGGAGCAGGAAATAAGCGTAATGCCGCATTGTTCGAAGTGGCGGATCTTTTCCAGACATCCGTCTGCCCGCTGGCAAAGGTTATGCGGCATGAATGCAGGAAGAGAGGGATCGGCTCGCTGAAGGTAGTATATTCAAAGGAGAAACCGGTAAAGCCTCCGGAGGATCTGTCCGAAGGCTTCAGGGAAAACGGCAGCTCTCCTCCGGAATCAGCCGGAAAAAGCATGAAGCGAAGGACGATTCCGGGTTCGACAGCGTTTGTCCCTTCCACGGCCGGACTGATCCTGGCAGGCGAAGTGATTAACGATCTGGCAGAAATGGAAAAGGATAAGCAGGAGCGATTGGAAGGAGTTCCCTTATGAATCAGGAACAGCAGGTATTCCTGAAGAGGATCCGGCAGCTGGAAGAAGCCTCCTGGCAGGAATCCAGATATGTGTTTACAGATTTTCTGAACGAGGCAGAGTACTCTGATGTGCTTTCGCTTGGTCTGCCAGCCTGTGGGATGCAGGCTTATGGCGGCTTTGAAGGAGCCTCCCGCGTCATGATCCGCTTTGGCAATCCGGAAATTCTGGGATACGAAGAGCCCTTCCCCCTCACAATCCTGCGCATCCGTCCCCTCATGGAAAAATTCGCGGACATGCTTACGCATCGGGATTTCCTCGGTGCAATCCTGAACCTTGGAATCGATCGCAGGGTCATCGGTGATATCCTGATCGATCAGGCAACCGGCTATGTCATGTGCACGTCTGTGATGGCGGATTATCTGTCACAGAACCTGACCCGTGTAAAGCATACGAGTGTACATACAGAACCGGCCGGTTCCCTCCCTGCCGGGCTGGAGCCGAAGCTGGTCACCCGGCAGATCCAGGCCGGATCAAACCGCCTTGACGCCGTGGTCGCCCAGGTACACCGGCTCTCCCGGTCGAAAGCGCAGGAACTGATCCGGAACGGGCAGGTTTTCATCAATGGCCGCACAGCGCAAAGTACATCCGTGCAGCTGCGCGGAAACGAAGAAGTCTCCGTGCGCCATCAGGGAAAATTCCGTTATATCGGGCCTGTCAGGCAGACCAGAAAAGGAAATCTGTGCATACAGATCGGGCAGTATCTGTAAGGAGCTTGCAGATACTGCCCTCTTTTAACATACTCAGCTGTATTCTTTCTTCTCCGCACCGTTTTCGGACTCACGGCTTTGCATACATCTGCGAATATTTCTCTGTTACCTCTGAAGGCATCTCAAAATGCTGGTAATCCTTTCGGTCTGTCCATTCTCCGCCCCATTCGAAGCCTTTTTCGAGAAAGAGCTGATAGCACAGGTCATCTTTTTCGATCTTATAATCGAAGTCCTTCGTCCTGTCCAGATAAGCCGCTCCTGTGGCAGGCTCTATCACCTCTTCCTGCGTGCCGTCATCCTTCGTCACGATCTTATGGTACGGATTGTACAGCGTATTGATATCGACTGCCATCCCCAGTCCATGTTTTGAGATTTTGTCCGTATGTGAGATGAACCGGAAGTTAAAGCAGGATGAATTGTTGTCACGCATCATCGTCTCATCATCCGCCATATAGTTATCCGGAAGCACCATCCGCTCTATGGGATACTCCGCGTCATAAAGCTTCTCAAAAATCTCCAGAACGTCTTCCGCAATCAGTTTGTGTACAACCATCTCACCCTGATGGGGATTGCCTTCCTTGTCCTTGTGCAGTACGAGAAGATAACGGAGATCCTCTCTGGGAACAATACAGTCCTCTTTATAGGTATTGCCCCCTTTCATTCTTTCAAACAGGTCATCCGAGATTTCCTGAATGGAAAAACCCTCCCGGGATGCCGCCTTTTCCGTTTCGTCTGTCGAACCCATGACAATTGATCCCATCATGACAGATAATACTCCTGCCACCAGCACAGACCGCAGGTTTTTTGCAATTGCTCTTTTTAATAACATATCCCTCCGCCTTTCCGGAACAATCTGATCCTTTCAATAAAGCAGCGGGCGATCCGGATGACAGAATGGATCTCATGAATCGATATCTTCCATCAGGACATCCATCGTCCCTCCACAGACCATTCCTTCCTCCATTGCGACATCATTCGTCATATCGACGCGGATCACACGGCTTTTACCGGTTCCTGCCAGGCTTCGGGCATCAGACAGGGCCTGCGCTTCGCCGCACCCGCCTCCAATTGTCCCTCTTGTCTGTCCTGTCTTGTCGACAGCCATCATTGCCCCACTCCGAACCGGCGTAGAGCCCTTCGTGGCGATGACAATCATGCACACCGTCGGAACGTCATTTTCTCCCAGAAACCGAAGCAGCTCCGGATCGGTATCCGTCCGTTTCAGAATATCCCCGCTGTCTGACTGACCATCGCTTCTTTTCCTCTGAACGATCTGGGCACAGATCGATACCGCGATCTCCGCCGGCGTCTGAGCATTGATTTTCAGGCCGACCGGCGTATAGATTGCAGACAGCTTTTCCTCGTCATATCCTTCCTCTTTTAATCGTTCCAGCAGTCCTCTGACCCGTCTTCCGGATCCGATCATTCCCAGATAGAAGGGATAGATTCCGCTCAGAATCCTGCGCAGGCATTCCGCATCCCACCTGTGTCCCCTTGTCAGCACACAGACATAATCTGAAGCCGTGATATTCAGATGTTCAATAGCGTTTTCAAAGCTGTCGCAGATTACCGCTTCCGAACGGGGAAACCGCTCATGATTCGCGAAAGAAGGCCTGTCATCAACAACGGTAACCAGGAATCCCAGAAGCGACGCAATCTCACAGACCGGAACGGCAATGTGGCCGCCTCCCAGAAGAATCAGGCGCTCCCTGGGGATGAGCCTCCGGATATAGCACCTGTTGTCTGCTTCGAACTTAAGCTGCGCTGTCCTGCCGTCAAGCGTTTCCTGCAATGCCTGTAAGAAAGAGTCTTTTCTGTTCACTTTTGTCTCCTGTTATTCTCCTGTTATTCTCGTAATAAGCTGATTCTGATAAAGAGTCTGCCGTGGATTCGTTACTCTATTCACGGCCGGATCTGAGTCTTTGCACCTGACGCGGCAGGCTTCCGCTTCCGCTGATGTTTCCCACCCCGCCAGGCAGGGGCCGGCTCAGGTCCACAATCCCTTTCAGGGAAACACTGATTATATCAGTGTTTCCCTGAAACATCCTCTTTCAGTTACGGCTCAACGATATGGAAGAATATATCCATATCAGCCACTGTGTTCCCTTCCATCAGCTGATCCAGCAGGGTGGTGTCACCTTCCTGTGTCACTTCCGAATCAATTACTTCCCGGTTGTTCGTCGCAATACCAAACAGCCCTTCCCTGCTGGTTGTCCATACAGCGTCCGCCAGCTCATGGAGCGATCCCTGTTCGTAAAGGACAACGCCGTTCTTGACGACGAGTACATAGGACGTTTCCGGCAGGACGATATTTGCCGTAAAGCTCAGATCCTCAATCTTGTTGCTGTCTGTATAGATCCCGAGATACTGCAGGATCATCTCCGGCGTCATATGGGAAGTGATTCCCCCGCTCGTTGACGCACGGGTAGCAGGATCCGTATTGGTACCGAACCGAAGCTCCTGCGCCGCGCAAAGATAGGCATTTCTCCAGGTTCCGCTCTCCGCCTGGTAGGCCAGCTGCTCCAGAGCATCCGCGCACAGATAACGCGCATCCTGGTTTTCCGGATCCGCAAAGACGAGCATATTGGTCAGCTCCGCGACCCACTGGTATTCGCCCTTGTCATAGTCTTCCTTTGCCTTGCGGAGCACTTCGTCCACATCGCCCAGATATTCCACAAACTTCTTTGCACGCTCCGTCGGCTCCAGCTCTCCAAGATGGATCGGGTTCGCATCGTACCAGCCCATATATTTCTGGTAGACCGCTTTGGAGTTGTGAGCAACCGTACCGTAATACTGTCTGGTGTACCAGTTCTTTTTCAGGTCTTCCGGAAGCTCAATCATATGCGCAATCTCGGTGCTGGTATATCCCTCATTCAGGTACAGCAGCGTCTGGTCATTGATATACTTGTATGCAGCCGCCGTATTCAGGATATACTCCACGATATTTTCATTGTCCCAGTGCGGCCAGTTATGCGCCTGGAATACAACCTCCACATCATTGCCATACAGCTTCAGCGTCTCCATCAGGAAGTTTGCCCATGCCTGTCCGTCACGAACCTCTGCGCCTCTGAGCGTGTACAGATTATGCAGGGTTCCCGTGCAGTTTTCCGCCATCCACAGCGCATTTTTCTGCGGGAACCAGGTATTCATCTCCGCCGGGGCTTCCGTTCCGGGCGTGAGCTGGAACTCCATGATCACTCCGTCGATGACCATCCTCTGCCCGGTTTCCGTAATGATCGTATTCGGAGAAATATAAGAGGTGGTTCCATGGGACTGTCCCATGCCGATTCCGATGCACAAAGAACCCTTCTCGCCGCCTTCAAGCAGTGTGCCGTACTGATAGCTTGCCCGCCGGCCCATGGCTGTCCCGGCATAAACATTCTCGCTCACCGCGTGCTCTTCAAATCCTTCCGGCGCGATGATCAGGATCTCCTCGTCCGCCACCTGCTCCTCGGAAACGATTCCCGCAACACCGCCGAAATGATCCACATGGGAATGGGAATAAAGGACAGCCTTTATCGGGAAGTCCCCGATGTTCTCCTTCACCAGTTCAAAGGCCGCCTGGGCGCACTCCACTGTCATCAGGGGATCATAAACAATCCAGCCGGTCTCACCCTTGATGAAGGTAATGTTGGACATGTCATAACCCCTGACCTGATAGACCCCGTCCATCACCTCAAACAGACCGTAAACATGGTTCAGCTGTGTGTTTCTCCACAGGCTTGGATTCGCGCTGTCCGGTGCATCTTCATCCAGAAATGCATAAGCATCCTGGCTCCAGGCAACCTTCCCGTCCTCCGTGGTGATCTCCAGGCTGTCCGGTGCCGCGATCAGGCCGCGTTCCGCGTTTTCCCTCTCGCGTTCATCCTCAAAGTCCAGCAGCGCATAGACTTCATCATTCGCCGCTTTTGTATACTCTGTCGCTTCCTTCTGATCCGTATTCAGCCCAAGATCCTGAGCCGGGATACTCATACCAGGAAACACAACCGCCGCTGCCAGGGCCAGCGCCCCTGCCATCTTCCTTTTTCTTCCCATTTTCAACATACTCCTTTCTTAAACAACTCTTTAACTTTTCTTTGTCGCAATCTCAATCGTCTTGCTCCAGTTCGAACAGATGCCTTCTCCATCAATCAGGCGTGCCCGGATATAATACGTCTTTTTCCTTTGGAGTCTGGACAGCTTCGATTTCGCCTCTGCCTTGTTTACGCTTCCCTTCCTGATCTTTTTCGTCTTAACATTCTGCAGGAATTCCTTGTCAGTACTGTACTGAATCTCGATGTATTTCGCGCTCTTCCATACCTTGCTGTTCTTTATCCTGGTGCGGAATCTGTCCCAGTCGACGGATACCTTTCCATTCTTCTGCGCAGTAACGGAGGGCGCTGTCCGGGTCATGTTTTTTTCATAATTAACCGGAATGAGTTCCCACAGCTTATCCGATGTGTCATGCTTCGTGTTTGCTTTTACATAGATAAGATCAGCATGGAAAACCTTGACCTCTTTGTGCCTGAAGAATCTGTACTGATCCTCACGCGACTCGATAATGAGGTCGGTGTAGGAACCGGTACCGTTCTGGCAGTAAAAACGGAATGCATCATCCTGATTGCCAAAGCTGCCGCAGAAAACGTGCGGGCCGGTCGTGCTTCTAAGATACGGCTGATCCCTGCCCGTCAGATTGTCAATCTCAATGCGCTTACACTTATCCTTCCAGTATTGTATGTTCGGCCTGTAGTCCTTGTACAGGTAAATGCCATAGTAATCATCAAAGTTGCGGTTCTTTGTGATATACCATACTTCATTTTCCGCATGTGATCCGCCGCATGATTCAAACATCATACACGTATTCTGATCGCTCGCACTTTCATTCCAGTAAAGCACCTGCCCTTTTGCATTTCCGTTGACTGCTTTAATATAGTAGGTACCCTCCTGAATGTTTACCAGTTGTTCTGCCATGACGGATCCGCCGGTAAACGCTGTCAGAATGACGGTAAAGAGAAGCATGATCAAAAAATGCTTCATGAACCCGGATCTCTCTGTACTCATCTGTTTGAACCTCCTTTATGCAGCAAAATAATGATTGCGGTATCGTCCCGGATCCTTCCTTTCCGCTTGCAGGCAAGCTTGCGTGGAGGTCAGGTTTTTGCGCTGTATTCATTATATTACCAATAAATATGCAGGTAAATACCAAAGATCTGTTCAGGGTTGTTTCATGAGGTACCGTTCCAAATACGTTTTTTGCATTGTAACCTTCACTGTATCTGGTAACATGAAAGTAACTGAATCACGTTGCAGTTTCTGAAGGACGAAATGAAGTTCAAGATAATAAAGGAGTAAGTGAGATGAGCAGACTGATCTGCTGCAAGCCTAAACTCCTGCGTTTTTGCATCCTCCTGGTTCTCATGGTTTTATTAACAGGATGCTGCGCATACGGTAAAACCAGCCTTCGCTGGGTCACCTATTCGGAGACCGGTACACCTCCGGATGCAAAAGAAGTCATCACGGCAGCGAATGCCGTTTCCAAAGAGAAGGTCGGTGTAACGGCAGATCTTACGTTTCAGCCGGCCGACAGGATTCTGCAGACCAGAACGGGCATCGACCGGGATGTGCAGGATCAGATAAATGAATGGTTCGCCAGCGGTCACTGAGAGCACTGAGATCCCCCTTTTTCTCTGATTTTTTGAGCTTTCAGATCGCTTTTGTTCTCATACATGTTTTGATCCGCGCGTTCAAACACAGGCGCTACACCGGTATCGCCGTCATATTTCGACATGCCGCAGGCAATCACGAT
>CAJOQO010000182.1 GCA_905236545.1 uncultured Lachnospiraceae bacterium | reverse complement strand
GCCGACTTTTCAAGGGGAGTATAAATAATTAATAAGGGGTTGTAAAAAATACTATTAAGGGTAATATTTTTTACAAGAGGATTATATAATATGGTTCATGAAAAAGCAACTACTTTTTTAAATAACTTTAAGGAATATACGACGGATCATCTTACATTGATCTGTCCCTGCCATTTTGGCCTTGAAAGCGTGCTGAAAAGGGAGATCACCGATCTTGGCTACGAGGTTTCACAGGTGGAGGACGGCAAGGTTTCCTTTGAAGGAGACTGGCAGGCGGTTTGCTACGCCAACGTGTTTCTGCGTTCTGCGGAACGGATCCTGGTCAAGGCGGGAGCATTTCACGCGGAAAGCTACGAGGAGCTCTTTCAGGGCACGCGCGCGATCGAGTGGGAACGTTTTTTTCCGCGTGACGCGAAGTTCTGGGTCGCGAAGGCGGCCAGCGTCAGGAGTAAACTGTTCTCCCCCCGTGACATCCAGTCTGTCATGAAAAAAGCGATGGTGGAACGGATGTCGCAGCGTTACCACACAAGCTCTTTTCCCGAGACCGGTGCGGGTTTTCCGGTGCGGGTGACGATCCTGAAGGATGAGGTGACGGTCGGGATCGACACAAGCGGCATCTCCCTGCATAAGAGAGGCTATCGCCTGCTGACCGCGAAGGCTCCCATCTCTGAAACGCTCGCGGCTGCACTGATCCTTCTGACGCCGTGGAAGAAGGACAGAATCCTTGTCGATCCATTCTGCGGCTCCGGCACATTCCCGATCGAAGCGGCGATGATCGCAGCGAACATTGCGCCGGGGATGAACCGTGAATTTCTTTCGGAATCATGGGAGCATCTGATTCCGAAGAAGCTGTGGTATGAGGTAATCGACGACGCCGGCAGCCGGATCAACGATCAGATCGAGACTGACATTCAGGGCTACGATATCGATGGCGAGATCATCAGGGCTGCGCGGGAAAATGCGCGCAATGCAGGAGTCGATCATCTGATTCATTTTCAAAGAAGGCCGGTATCCGAGCTGAATCATCCGAAGAAATACGGCTTCGTAATAACGAATCCGCCATACGGCGAACGCCTGGAGGAAAAGAGGATGCTTCCGGCGCTCTACCGTGAGATCGGAGAAGCGTTCCGGCGTCTGGACAGCTGGTCCGAGTATGTGATTACTTCCTACGACCAGGCTGAAAAATACATCGGGCGCAAGGCCGATAAGAACCGGAAGATCTACAATGGGATGATCAAAACATACCTTTACCAGTTTCAGGGACCGAAACCGCCGCAGAAGGCAGTCAGAGAGGTTACGACATAGTCAGCAGGAGAATCGTGGTTACAGTCTTCAGGCAATGTCATTCCCTTTCCCTTTCGTTTCTGACCGGCGCCCCTGCAGGTCCACTCCGGGGCGCCGGCCAGATCACTTCAGTCGAAAGGGAATGACATTGGTCTTCAGGGTGAAGCATGTCTTTTCGATACACAGATGAAAAGATTCCGGACAGGCCTGCAAACCGATTGCAGGGCAGTCCTGCGGACGGATCGCAGGACAGATTATCAGACAGGGTTCCGGACAGATTCTCACGGAGCGGCAGCAGCGGCCGCTCCGCTTCAGGCATGCAAAACAGAGCGTTATTGCAGAGAGAATCCGACACGTGGAAGATGATCTCAGCGGAGGAACTGTTCAGGGGATCCGGGCCGGCTGAAAGGCCTGGCATGAACAGAAAAGAGACCGGGATGTTCGCGGAACTTCTGAGAATGACATGGGATTATCAGGTTTTGGACGAAGGACGCGTGGAAGCATTTCTGAAGCAGGCCAGAAGGATGGAGTCGTATGAAGAGGACGGTCCTGTCCCGGACACAGACTATTATCACGCATATATCGGCTATCAGGAAATGACTTCTGATGAGCTTCATCATTATTTTGCCTGGCGGACAAAACTGCGCCGCGGGGAGGCGGTTCCGTACCGTACCGGTTTTATTCTGCTGCATGCGGCGGAGCTGATCAATCTGATCGGCGTGGGAAATATGCAGGAGGCATTTGAAAGCCTGCTCCGCCTGATGCAGACAGGGCAGCCTGCGGGGAGTGGGCTGGCCGGATCGGAGAGATACCTGGGCAGGCTTCACACAGGCCGGGATGGAGCCGTCTCAGAGAGAAGTGACGCAGGTCTGGCAGGAGCATTGTCCGGAAGAAGTGGCGCAGGTCTGGCAGGAGCATTGTCCGGCAGAAGTGGCGCATACCCATCGGGAGCATTGCCCGGCAGAAATGGCGCATACCCGTCAGGGAGGCTGCATGCCATTCATGCGGAGGACAGAAGGCGGTTTGAACGGATCCTGTCCGATTTTGTTCTGGTCTGGGGGCCGCCGCAGGAAATTGTTGAGGCATATTGCATTCCTGATATGGACAGAGAATCGCAGAACATCACCCTTCTGCATGTTGAAGAGTCCAGTGACGCTGCCGTCTATCAGATGATAGCAGGCCTGACGGACCGCCGGATCCTGAATTCTGCTTTTTTGGAAAATGCATCCGAGGATGGCTGGCGCGTGATCGCGAGGACATTCCGGCGGATCTGCCAGGAGCAGAAACGTGCCGGCAGCCCTGCGCTTTCCGACCGGCTCCTTGGGAAAAGGCACATCCGGCCGAGGCAGATGTTTCCGTATCTCCCGTATCGGACACTGAGGGAAGACGGATACGAGGTTCAGGTCAGCCCGGCAACCTCATACCAGTGGAAGGATGGAAAATGGTTCTGGTCTGCCTATTCTGCCATACGCAGTGATGACGCTCTGCGCGATCTCAATGCCCTGGTGCGTGAGTGTGACCGGGTCTTGAGAAAGAAGACGCATTATAGAAACCAGCTTCCCGATCGAATGAAGAATCCGGCTGTGGAGAAGCTGATCGGAGAAGAGTACGACCGGTGGCTGGCCGAAAAGGAGCGGCGGAACCGCCCCGAGATCCGTGTTGATCTGTCGAAGCTGGGAGCGATCCGTGATCTTGCGGCGATAACCCGGGACCGTCTGCTGGAAGGTACGGAGGAAGGGATGGAAGCGGAAGCGCTGAACCGGGCGGAGGAGGGAATGAAAGATGCACCTTCGGAAAAGGCTTCGCCGGAAGCCGCAGCCGAAGCTCCGGAAAACGTTCCGCCAGGAGCCGCAGCCGAAGCTCCGGAAAACGTTTCGCCGGGAGCCGCAGTCACAGCTCCGGAAACCGGATCCCCGGAAGAGCAGTTTGCCGGCGAATCCGATCCGCAAAGCATATTTACCGCCCGGGAAGAAGCATTTCTCCGGATTCTTCTGGAAGGCGGAAACGGCGCGGACTATTTTCGGGATCATAAGATGATCCCATCGGTATTCATCGATGCGATAAATGAAAAGGCATATGACGAGATCGGAGATTCCAT
>CAJOQO010000181.1 GCA_905236545.1 uncultured Lachnospiraceae bacterium | reverse complement strand
CGAAAGTCCCGGGATCGAATCCGCGAAGGCCGCGGGGGCCCAGAGCAAAACCGCAAAAAACAAAACGGTAAAAAACAAACCGCGCAAACTGCCGTACGTTCTGTCATTCCTATTGTCCAAAATCATTTTTTTCCCAGCCTTCCTAATCTGTACCGGACCCCTGCAGCTGCAGAATGTAACCGGAAAATCATTTCTCATCAACATGAGCCGCCAACATTATGATATCATATGCACAAAGGACTTTGGAAACAGAAATCTGTTTGACCTCATAGCGGCCTGGGTGTGGCCTGTAACGCTGAAGAGATGAGCTTCATGAAAAAATAGATTGCGAGGTTGGGACCATTACGATGAAAACGTTTCTTGACGTACTGCTGATATTGCTATTCGATTACACAAACCCTGCGTATATCGCTTTCCGCTGTCTGTATGCCCTGGGTTCCTGGTCTGTTCTGAAAAAGTCCGGGAACAGGCCATGGTACGCCCTCATCCCCTGGGTGAGAGAATACCAGCTGGCGCGCTGCGCGGGACGCGAACCGGAAGGACGGGTATTTTCCCTGGTCAGCTTCCTGATCACACTGCTGCTCATCGTGACGAAGCTGTTCCCGTTTGACCCGGACAACATGGCAATGATACAGCTGGCCGGCGTCATTCTGGTATGCATCGTCACGCTCATGCTGGTGCATTTTATCTATAACATAAAGGTCTTCGCGGGCCTCATCGAGTTGTATCAGACCAGCAAGGTCTGGCTCGTTCTGTGCATTTTCGACGAGCTGCGCTTTATTCCGCTGATGGTGTGGGGGCTCAGGAAAAAGTATCAGCCTGCATGGAAGCTGGAGGACATAAAAGCTGCGATGGAACGGCTCGCGGCGCATGGAAGCGCGTCGGTTCTGTCCGAGGGCCTTACCATCAATCTGAAGGAACGAACCGCAAAGGAATTCTTCAAAAAGAAGGTGCTTCTGAAGGATATCCACATGTCGATTCCGTCAGGCCATATGGTGCTGCTGCTCGGCGGCTCCGGCGCCGGGAAGACCACCTTCGTGAATGCGATCAACGGATATGAGAAGGCAGACGCCCAGATTCTTCTGAACGGCACCGACATGTACAGAAATTACAAGAAGATGATGTATGAAGTGGGATTTGTTCCGCAGTCGGAGATGATGCGCGGCAAGGATACGGTATCCAGTACCCTTTCCGATACGGCGAAGTTCCGGCTGTCGAAGGATATCCCCAGACAGACCCGCAAAGAGCGTATCGCGGAGGTCGAGGAGATCTTCGGTCTGAAGCCGGTCGAGAACAGCCTGGTCAATAAGCTTTCAGGCGGTCAGAAGAAGCGCCTGTCCATTTCCATGGAGATGCTGTCCAGTCCGTCCCTTTTCATTCTGGACGAGCCGGACTCAGGCCTTGACGGCGTCATGGCGAGGGAGCTCTTCGAACAGCTCCGGAAGATCGCGGACAGCGGCAAGATCGTTATCGTGATTACGCATACGCCTGACCGCGTAATCGATCTGTTTGACGATGTGATCGTCCTGGCAAAGGACAGCACGCGGACCGGACGCCTTGCCTTCTACGGAAGCATCGGGCAGGCGAGGGAATTCTTCGGAAAGGAAAAGATGGAAGAGATCGTAAAGACCATCAACCGCAAAGAGGAAGGCGGGGACGGCCTGGCAGACGAATATGTTATGAAATACGCGGAGGTGCATTATGGCTGAGACAACTGTACATACAGATACGACTGCTTTTGATTTTCAGATCCGCCACCGCGGACGCCTCTCCCAGATCGGGATCTATTTCGCCAAGTTCCTCCGGATGTTCCTCTATGAAGGCGACTGGAAGGTTCTTCCGATGGCTGCACTGATCGCCGGCCTGGTGTCCATCGTCGTGGCAGGGGATTTCTTTCAAACCTCCGAAGGCACGCTGATCGGAACACTGGCATTTGCCTGCATCTGCATCTGGAACGGCTGCTTCAACTCCATCCAGGTCATCTGCCGCGAGAGAGATGTGCTCAAGAGGGAGCACCGCTCCGGCATGCACATCAGTTCCTATGTCATAGCGCATATGCTCTACCAGTGTCTTCTGTGTATCCTGCAGATCATCGTAACGCTGCTTGTCACCGATCTGCTCGGAGTTCAGTTTCCGGCGCAGGGGCTCTTCACTCCCTGGATGATCGTCGACTTCGGCATCACCATGTTCCTGATCACATACGCCGCGGATATGATGTCACTGTTCATTTCATCCCTGTGCCATTCGACGACGACGGCGATGACGATCATGCCGTTTGTGCTGATCTTCCAGCTGGTTTTCTCCGGCGGCCTGATCCCGCTTCCGGAGCTTGCAAGGCCGGTCACCATGCTGACCATCTCATGTCCCGGGATGAATGCCATGTCGGCGCAGGCAGATGTCAATAACCTGCCTTATTCCACGGTTGACAAGACGATCGAGGATCTCAGGGGAAATGAGCTCAGGGCAAAGATCTCGCTCGGCCAGGTGCTCGATGTGCTTGGAGATGCCGACAACGATACCGTCGCGAAGCTGCGCGCGCTGCCGGCCGGAAGCGACGCCACGCTCGGAGAGGCGATCGACGCGTTCGCGGCGGAAAAAGACGTCCGGGAGAACCGGGACGCCAGCTTCACGATCGACACCTCTTTTGGAGATGTCCTGGATATCATCGGGGAAGACAACGTGAAGGACTTCCTTGCGCAGTCAACCGCGAAGGCCGGCTACAATCCGGCTTATGACTGCACGGTCAGCAATATCCTCGGAAACTGGGGGCATATCCTGGTCTTCGTCGTCCTGTTTGCCCTGGCATCGGTCATTGCCCTGGAGTTTATCGATAAGGATAAGAGATAGCGCTATAGCGCTCAAAGATCATTTCGGGAAACGCTTCGCCACAGGTCTTATCAGCCGAAAAAACAGAATCACTCAGCGTTTCCCTAATCTCTCCGGATCCATGCGATGAGGAATCTGATCCCACGGATGCATGCGCTCATCGTCGCAAACCCATACAGAATCCCCGTCGCCAGCCGCCTCCGGTTCGTCGATTCGTAAGAGGTGTACTTCTGTACCATCCCGTCAATCATAAGAGGCAGTGTTCCGATCAGGCTCCGGCGGCTTACCGGATGAAACAGGGACACTGCCGCTCCTGCTGCGTGCCCGATCACGATACCGGTACATCTGGCGCACAGAGGAAGCTGGTATTTTCCGATAAAAAAGCTCCTCTCCGGCATCTGATGGCAGCCGGAGCATTTCCTGCAGATCCGCATGGATGTGATCCACACGCGATCCGCCCTGCTCAAACCTTTCATTTCCTTGTGCATGTATTCCACCTGATAAGGATCTGGATCATCCTCGTGAACGGTTCCGTAATGCTGTTTTCCTTCAGGAGCTCTCTGCGTCCTTCCCCTTAAACCGCGTGGTCTCATACTTTATATTCCACAGACAGATCGCCTCGATGAGGAGCATCGTACCGAAAGGAATCGTGCCGGAACGAAAGCCGTCCCTGATCACGACAAAGGCTCCCAGGACGATCAGGAGAACGGCCGCTGTCCTGTATCCTTTCGTAATCGCTCTCTTCCACGCAGGATTGCCGGTCAGGCCGCCCGCCATCGCATAGAATACCATGGCTTCAATTAACGTAATTGTAGCGATCGTGATGCTCCGGCCGCTGCCATGACCTGAATAAACGCTGTAAAGACCGCAGGCATTCAAGACCGCGCCTGCCGTCAGAAAGATCAGCCCGACAAGCCTTCTGCCCTCCGGGCTCGCCGGTTCGCTGAACGTAGCGATCAGGCGGAAAAACCCTATGCAGAACAGAAACGCTGAGATCCCGAACAGCAGGTAAAAGAGGAAACCCGTATCCTGCGGCAGCAGGAACAAAAGCACAAAAGATCCGATCAGGCATATGCTGTCGATTGTTCTTTCTATGATTCCCATGTCATTTTCCGCTCACAGTCTATGCAGGTTCTTCCGCCGGAGACGCGGGCAGTATCATCGACAGACCACCCACATCCGGCGGCTGCGCTCCGTATCATCGGCAGACCGCCCGCATCGGTCACTCCCGTACGATCTTCTTCGCAAACTCTGCTGCCGCTTTCAGGTCTTCCCCGTTCGGTCTCCCTTTATGGAGCCCTTTGAATTCCCCTCTGCAGTGGAATTCCCGCTCATCCACGGGGATGCCGATCTTATCCGCCTCAGCCTTCACCTTCTTATAGGTGGAATTCAGCATCGCGGCAGATCCGAAATTGACGATCTTTCCAACCTTGTTTCTGTCGAGAGACCTGATAAAGTTCCTGACCTCAGGATCGATGCTGAATGCGTAATAGGAGTTTCCCAGGAACAGGAGATCAACCGGATCCTCAATAGGAGAATCGACCGGCAGGGCCTGGGCCCCAACCGCGCCGGCAACCGCTTCCGCAAGCCGCTTTGTATTTCCTGTCTTCGTGTAGTATCTGACCGCTATGTTCATCTTCTTTTCCTCCGTCTGTCACTCATCTTCAGCGTTCCGTCTCCGCCGCCAGCATGGCCTCTTCTTCCGCCTCAATTTCTTCTCCGGGCCCGTCTCCGTAAGCCTTGGAGATCAGATAATACGTGGCCTGCTTTGCCATCTTATCGGCATTCGGCACTGCGATCGGAAGCAGGGAGACAAGGTACCCGACGCCTGTCGGCAATCCATTCCGGATCAGGACTTCAGACATCCCCGATACATACTCCCCGAGGGTGATCTCCCCGTTCGAATACCGGTATCCATACATCATTGCGCCGAACACAATGTTTGTGACAGCCCGCATGGTCTCCCGGCTGATGACCTTACTTCTGAGAAGCCCGCTTTCATATGCCCTGTCGATCGCCTTTTCCACTTTGGTTTTTACCGTATCCCAGATCTTTGGTTTTGAAAGATCAAGGCCGGCAGCCGCCTCCTGCGCGATCTCCATAAGCAGTGAGCCGCTGTCCTTCAGCACCTGAAAAGCGTCAGAGGCTGCAGACGACGCATGCTCAGCGCCTAATGCCGCAAGATCCACCACATGACCCGCCTGATCCACTACATAATCCACACCGTTCGATACCGCGTTTATGGCATCATCCGCTGTTTTCCCGGCCTTCCCGATCAGCTCGGAAGCCTTCTCGGCAGTCGCATCTCCAAGCTTTTCCGCGGAGATTTTAACCGTTGCGCCAGCGTCAGACAGCTTCTCCTTTACGGAATCCGCAGTTTCTCCGGCCTGCCTTCCCCAGTCAGAAAGAACCTCCCCTGTCTGAGAGGCAAACCCGGAGGCGATGTCCTCCACCTGCCCGGCCGCTTCCGATACGGCATCTCCGACATTGCCGGCCACATCCGACGCAGCGCCTCCTGCCGTCTGTGCGGCATCCGATATGGCTTTTCCTGCACTTTCGGCCGCGTCCGTGATCCCGGCAAGAATCTCTTCGGCCAGCCTGCCGGGATCCGGCAGTTCAATCGCCAT
>CAJOQO010000180.1 GCA_905236545.1 uncultured Lachnospiraceae bacterium | reverse complement strand
GATTCTTTCTGCGCACCGGCCGTTGATTCTGCGCTGTTCTGCGCACCGGGTGCCGGCACAGAATCGTTCTGCCCATTCTGCGCACCGACCGCTGATTCTGCGCTGTTCTGCGCACCGGATGCCGTTCCCGCAGCCCCTGACAATGTCATCATCGACATCACTGCCGCGAGCGCCACCGCACATCCTCTGTTCATCCCGGGAAAATGCATTTCCGTCAATCCTCCGTGCAATCCTGTCTGTATCTAAAGCGACACTCTTTCCTGCAGCTGCTGATGCATCTTCTGATAAAATCTTCTAATGGATCCTCTGATAATATCCTCTGATGCATCTTCTCATACTTCTTCTGATTCATCTTCTGCATAAAAGAGTGAACGCACTCGATTTTCGTTTTGAAGCAAAAGTCATCTGCATTCATAAAACAAAAGTCAGTTGCGTTCACGAATATAAAGGTATCTACGGCTGCCTGCGTGGTCTTACCTTTTACAGCAGGATCGCATCACTCAGAACCTTGTAGATCATCTTATACGTTTCCGCCTTATAGTGAAGTCCGTCCGCCGTGAAGAACGCGTGATCCACCAGATAATCATAGGTATCGATGATCCCGAAGCCGATCAGGTTCTGCGCGACTATCCTGTTAAATTCGATGATATCCTTATTCGACACCTTATACCCATGCTTCTTTTCCAGCTTTTCATCCACCGGATTCACTGTCATAAAGTAGAGTGTTGCGCCCTTCCCACGAAGAGAGGATCCAAGCTTATTCAGGTAATTGACATAGGCCCTTGCCCGCACCAGGTCATTCACGCCAAGATTGAAGACGATGACCTTCCTTCTCAGATCCATCTTCCGAAGCTGCGCAGTCACTTTCCCATTCAGCCAATTCAGGCCCTCTCCTGTCTTATACAGCCAGTTCGCTTTTCCTCCTACGACGCTTTGCATACCCTCAAATCTGGAATCGCCGATCAGGATCAGATCCTCTTCCTTTCCCTTTATGCTGCAGGTTGTAGCAAGATTCGCCCTCTCCGGAGCCTTGTAGTCTTTCAGATCCGCCGGAGGCGTCCCCGTTTTCTCAACCTTATGCGCCTTAATGGAAATCGTCCTCAGAGCATCGCTCTGTGAATCCGTTCTCTTCTTAATCCTGAAAACGATTTTGTATCTCACTCCGTCAAATACCGTGAATACATTCGCATTTCCCTTTTTCTCCGCGGTCAGGAGGGTGCGTTTGTCCTGATTCAGCGTTACCCGCTCATCGCCATCGCCGATTCTCCAGATCAGAGACTGGTCGCAGCCATCAAGCTTAAGCTTTACCGTCTGGCCCACCCTTATCGTTGCGAATATCTTTTTTTGCTTTATCGCAGCCTGCGGCTTTACCGCCGTCAGGAAGCACAGCATCAGACTCAGACAAAGCAGAACGCCGATACGCTGCAGCTTCCCATACCTTTCCCGCTTCATCACATCTACAATCCTCATATTGTTTCACGCTCCTCTCATTTGATGCAATCCTCCAGGTGTCTCATCCCGCTGGCTTTTGTCAGAATTGCATTGTCCCGAACAGCATCGTCCTGCATCGTATTGTCCTGCACAGGATTGTCCTGCATTCCTCTCCTGCATTGACGGCAGTCACCATAACCGCCCTCCGGAAAATGAATTTCCATAAAGCCTGTTGCTTCGAACAATACAGCATTTCTGATTAATTTGCAAGTTTTGAGGCGATTCCGAGCAGCAGCCGGCACATCTCCCTCTCGGAATCCGCGGAAAGGTCAGATTCCATACCGCCAGCCGGCTTCTCATTGCGCCTGAGCCACAGCGTATGCCACCCACAGGCCTTCGCGCCGCGGATGTCATGCTTCACGGAATCCCCGACCATCCAAAGATCCTCCGGATTCAGGCCCATCCGCTCCTCACCGGCCCGAAAGATGCCGGGCTCCGGCTTGGAGATCCCAAGATCCCCGGAGACCAGGACCATGTTTTCCGCAATATACGCATCCAGCCCCAGCGTCCGGTACTTCTTCCACTGAAACTTCGACGCGCCGTTCGTGATCACCCCAAGCCGTACCCCGGAACAGACAGAGAGCTCCCGCATCATGCTGTGGAGCTCTTCCGACATTTCCATATGTTCCTGCAGATACGTATAGCGGTTTGCAAATGCTTCCCCGTCCGCATCCGATGCTTCGATCCCCAGGTGCCGCAGCGTCTTCACAAAGCGCATGACGTTTGACTCCCAGGGCGTGATCTCACCCGTCACCACAAGCGGATAATTTTCGTCGCCATACCGATAGAAGATCTCTATAAAGAGATCTTCTTCCGGCGACTGTATCTCCCCGCACACCGCAGCAGGATCCTTCGCGGTATCCCGCGCCGCTCTCAGGAGCAGCTCCCTGCGGCTGTACAGGGTGTCATCAATATCAAAATAAATACCTGTCATAGATTTCCTTGCCTGTGTGCTCCGGACTCATGCGAATCCGAAGCACTTCCTCCCTGCAGGCTCTTTCTCTGCAGAGGCCCTGCCTGCTGACGCCCCGCAGAGCGTCAGACTCTGTCTTTCCTATGCACAATGTACCGTCAGTTCTTTCTCTTCAGACGCTTCCGGAACAGAACCAGAAATACGACTGCAGCGGCTGCGATGATCATCGTGATCATCAGCGGCAGAACCGGCGTCTGGTCACCCGTACGCACCGCACTCTGCTGGCGTCCGGCAGAAGCATTGGTTCCATTCGGATTCGTGTTCTTCCTGTTCTCCGGCTGCCTGTTGTCCCCCTTGAACTTTCCTTCTTTCGCCTTATTGGTGACCGTAATCGTACCGCCATCCGCGCGGGCATAGGACATGCCGTTGCCATTGTAGCTGACCGTATACTTGAAGTCCGCGGAGCCGGTCACAACGTTGCCGTTCTTATCCGTCTCAGCGATATAGATCGCATCCGTGTACGGCAGCTTGTTGAAACTGACGGAACCGCTCGAAGCATTGTTCAGGGTCAGCTTCTGAACAGTGGTTCCACGAAGCATGTACGTGAATTCACGATCCGTGAATACCGCGAAGTAGAAGGTGTCATTGACCTTCAGATCTTTGCCGTTGGCATCGACCACATTCTTCTTCACCGTCAGGTTCACCGAGACATACTCGCCCAGAACGCCTTCCTTCATCGTGTTCTTAATGATCGCCGACGCGCCCGGACTCGGCTGGCTCAGAATCGCCTTGCCGTCCGTGATCTCCACCTTGGAAACCGTGTTCGACGAAGTGATCGGCGTACCGGCCGCATCCGTCTCTCCCACATAGTAGGTGCCGTACGGCAGATCCGTAAATGTAACCTCCGTGGTGTACGCATTTTTGAGCACAAGTGCCTTGATGTCGCTCACCCGGTTCTTCAATGCGCTGTCGCTGAACAGTGCGGTGTAGAATGTCTGGTTCACAACCTTGAACGCACCGTTGTTCTTCAGCGTGTACTTCGTAACCTTCACGGAGCCCGTTCCATGATTAGCCTTATGATCCTCGACCAGCAGAACACCATTGTCATTCTGCTTCGTCGTTCCGGTCACCTTGCCATCCTTACCGATCGTAAAGGTCGTATCCGTCGTGATGCTGTAGCCATTCGGAGCCACCGTCTCACGCAGCGTATACTTCTCGCCGATCTTCAGCCCCTTGACCTCATGCGGCTTCGTGGTGGATGTCCACTCCGCCACCTTCTTTCCCTTCGAATCAAGGATCACGATGTGCGCGCCTGCAATTTCCTTCTGGTTCGTCGCATCCACCTTGCTGACCTTGACAGAGACTGTCTTCGTTTTTACTGTCTTCTTTTTGTCCTCAACGAGGAGAACGCCTTCCTTGCTTGTAGTGGTCGTCGTCTTGTCGGCAACGATCTTGCCCTCCTTATCCAGGGTAAATGTCGTGTCGGTCGTGATGTCGTAACCATCCGGCGCCACCGTCTCGCGAAGCGTGTAGGTCTCGCCGGCCCTGATGTTCTTCACGATATGGGGCTGCTTCGTGGAATCCCACTCATCCACTACCTTGCCATCCTTATCGATGACCTGGATGTGAGCGCCTTCGAGTTCCTTGCCGGTACCGAGTTCCACCTTCGATACCTTCGGTCCCTCAAATGCCTCGTCGATCAGCGTGTAGATCACGCTGCCGTCCGTCTGCTTCACTTCCTTCAGGCTGTCGCCGGAGAAGATGACCTTGCCATCCTTCGCGATGTCGATCTTCACCTCATTCGCGAACTT
>CAJOQO010000179.1 GCA_905236545.1 uncultured Lachnospiraceae bacterium | reverse complement strand
GGCCTCAACGGCTTCTTCTTCAAAGACCGGTTGATGACATCCGGCGCCTTCCAGCTTTCGGGCGATGTATTCACGGCCTTCTTCTTTCGTCAGTCCATCGAGGTTATAGTTCATGATGATCCTCTGGCGGAGAGGTTCATGGATCGTGAGACGGAGCGTATTGTTCAGCTGCGGAAGCCCGACAAGGAGGATCACCGCCCTGTCACGGGAATCCATCTCAAAGTTGAACAGGATCTTAAGATCGTTCAGGACCGCGTTGCTGACATAGTTGGCTTCATCGATGATGATCACCGGCGTTTTCTTTTTGTCCAGGGCAAGCCGCGTGATCTCGCCCTGGATGGCGTGAAAGTTTTCCGTTTTCCGATAAGCAGCCTGGGCACCGAGGGAAACGGCGAGGTTCCGGTAAAAATCGTTGACCGTGACAGTGGAAAGGCTGGTATAGATCACTTTGAAAAGGGAGGGGTTCAGCTTTTCGCACCAGTTCCGCACCAGCGTTGTCTTCCCTCTTCCGGGCGCACCAGTAAGGAGACCGAAGCCTTTGGTCTTCGACAGATAATCGAGACGGAAAAGCGCTTCCTTATACTCACTTCCCGCGTAGAGGATCTCTTTGGAGTTCTTTAAGAACGGGTTGAACTCAAGACCGTACCTTGCAGTCAGTTCCATTATGATTCTCCTCCCGTCAGATGTACCTTTTCGCGTTTTACGGACGCGTTCTCCTGTTTGTTCAGGAGATGAATAGGTGTAAGCGTCCCGTCGGGCTCCACGACGTAGATCTCATTCATATCAGGAGCGTAGCGGAGGGTGATGCGCTGCTTTGCGAAGCGGTAATCGACCTCGTATTCAACCTGATCGATGACGATCACGCAGTCTGCGGATACACGGCGCTCGATCTCCAGAAGAAACGAGTGTTCAATAAGGTCATCCGGGAGACGGCGGATCAGCTCAGGTTCGGAGAAGAACCGCTCCTGCGGGGATCTTCCGGAAAGGGAAGAATGCGGTGCCTGGTTGTACTGACGGACGAAAGAGTAAAGAGAGCCGCGCAGCTCATCAAGGGAATGAAAGTCGCGCATGTCAAGGGAAGCCATCCACTGGTCTTTCATCGTACGGAACCAGCGTTCGATCTTGGCCTTCTGGGTCGGCGTGTAGGGATGGCAGTAGCTGATCGTCGTCCCGATCCTAGCGGCAAGAAGCTCCATCTGACGGTTCTTGTAGGCGGAACCGTTGTCGAAGTTGAACCTGGCCGGCTTACCGTATTTCGCGACGGCGGACTTCATGACGGACATCAGGTTGACAAAAGTGTCGTTGAAGAACACGTCGACGCCGGTGATGAAGCGGCTGGCATCATCAAGAAGCGCGATGACATAGACGCGGTGTTTCTTACCGTCCGCTGTCGTAAGGTAAGGGCCGACAGAGGAATCCCCGCACCAGACCTCATTGATATGGGGGCGTTCATAGCGCCGCATGTCCTGATTGTTCGTAAGGCGTTCACGGAGCATCATCTGGTTGACGAAGCGGAGGACTGTAGACTCTGAGAGCTGGCCGTTTTTGATAGAACCTTTGTCCCTGAGCTGCCGGTAGATCTCAGCGGCAGAAAGACGCGGATAGGTGTGCTTGATATAGCGGATCTCCTCTTCGAGCCCGGGATCGATCTTCCGGCTGACCCCGCAGTCGGAGCGACCGGTCGGGAGCAGTGCGTCAAAACCGCCGCTTTTGTAAGCGAGGTGCCATTTCTGGATGGTACCGGGAGAATAGTGCCGGACCTGACCGTCGGGAGCGGTAACTCCTCTGGCGGAAGCGTCACGATAATAAGCCCGCAGGGATTCATAGTCATCCTGCGTACCGGAAATGAGAGGCGCGATGGCGGAATACTTCATCAGAGCGACCGCCTGGCGTTTGTTCTGGTCCATAAAGGAACCCTCCTTGTGTTGTTTTTTCTATCATAAAAGGAAGAAATGCACCTGTCGGGTAAAGCTATGTGGTAGTTGTAAAAAGCAGGCAGGGAGTTCTGCGGATCTGCATGAACTGCATGGAATAAAACGAAAAGCAGTCAAGGATCAGGGAGGGGATCTTAGTAAGGCGGATGGCTTCGGCCAGAAGTCTCTGGAGCCAGAACAGGAGATATCTGCGAATGACGGCTTTCACGTTGTTCTCATCGACAGAAGGGTTATCTTCGCAAACGGCATTGCGGTCGGAGCCGTCGTCATAGGCGCAGATGATCCGGTGCTGGTCAGAAAGCGGGATCCTGTCGTAGGGAACAATGGAAGAAGGAAGAATGGCGTGCGTCCTGCCGCATTCCGAGCACCTGACACGGCAGATCCGCAGAGAGACGGACCCATCCGGTTGGAAAACGCCTCTTTCATAGTACGCATGAACCGAAAGACAGGCAGAGTGCCCGCAGGTACAGGAAAGCCGGTGGAATTGGAGCTGATTAAGGATGGAATCGTAAGAAGCCTGCGAAAACTGATTGTAATCACTGACAGATATGAGTATCATGGTCTCGTACGGTGCAGCCCCTCCAGGGGTTGTGACTGGTATCGGGACAGCAGACGGACTTTTCCAGGGTGAGTCTGCTGTCCTCTTTAATAGCAACGGAACTGATGATACCACAAAAGGCACTGCAT
>CAJOQO010000178.1 GCA_905236545.1 uncultured Lachnospiraceae bacterium | reverse complement strand
GGCGTTCTGAAGAATCTTAAGGAAGTTATAGAAGTCTGGACGTCTTTTGGATGGCTTGATGAAGAAACGAACCCTGCCGCAATGGTGGAAAGCATACACTGTTGAGCACAAACAATCAACGATTGAGCACATCTTATTTCAATGCTTCTATAGAATAAAGTACGCATACAAAAGAGTGGACCAGATCGGATAAGACATCGAGTGAATTCGAGGAAGGGCTTCTGATTGTATTTTTATCAGTGCCAAAAAGAATACTTCGTGTTATGATGTTATCACTTTGAAAAGAGGCGGCAACAGGAATCCTGGAAAGGAAACCTGTAGAATCTGATCCTCCGGCAGTTGTCTGCGATCCGCCGGAGGCTCTAAGGAGACACTGTTACTATCAGCGTTTCCCTGGAAAAAGAACCGGAGCAGGTGCCGTGTGCCGGGATAACCTGGAATTGATCTGGAGGGAATTGCTATGATCGGCAAAAAATACAAAATCATTGCGATCACGTTGATGATTCTATTGGGAGCGTGTATGCATTTTGTACATGAAGCGCTTCCTTCCGGGGGAATAGCCGATTTTTTCGGCAATTTTTTTCCGATAAACGAGACGAGCTGGGAGCACATGAAGATGATCTGGTATCCGTTTCTTACTGTTGGAATCATCTTTAGCTTCAGGACCGGGAACCGGGGATACTTTGGCTCATTTGTCGTAGGCGCTGTCATGGCGATGCTGGTGAACATTGGAGCGTTTTCCATCTGTCAGTCTTTTTCGGGAAAAAGCGTACTGATCCTGGACATCCTGATCTATATTTCCAGTATGCTTTCCGGTGCCCTGCTTGCCTGTGAGCTGTCTCAGAAAAAGTGGGCTCAAAAACTGCTGCCTCTGTGGGTGGTGCTGGCGGTGATAATCACGGCTGGAATCATCTGGCTGACTTACCATCCGGGAAAAGGATATGTATTCCTGGATAACGAGGGATTTAGCTGACATTGGCATTCTTCCGGGAAACCATCCGCAATCGACTTTTGGCGGGCTGATCTTATAATATGACTGTAACAGAAGAGCTGCAGAAGAACTGCAGAAGAACTGCAGAAGAGCTTCAGAGGAGCAGCAGGATAACACGGAGGGGGACATTATGAGAAAGACAACACTTGCGGCTGCGTGCGCGTGCATGCTGACTGTCAGCACAGTTACCGGCTTGTGCGGTGCGGCCGGAGCTCCGGTATTTGCCGCTGAGACCGAACCGGACAGTACGGAGGCCGACTCCGCGGGCGAAGCCGCCGGAATCGACATTTCTGTCATGAAGCCCTGGGTCAATTCAAACATCAAGGGAGTTGTCACGGATGACGTGACAGCGGACATCAGGGATGATTTCTATCTGGCGGTGAACCACGACTGGCTGCGGGACACAGAGTTTTATCCCGGCAGACCGTGGGCTACGCCCTGGACGCAGGCTGCGGATCTGGTGAAAGAGCGGTGCTTCGAACTCCTGGCTGATGAATCGCTCCGGGATCTGGGCGGAACGGAGGGGCACGACGCGGAGCTGATCCAGAATTATTATTATCAGTATCTGGACTGGGAGAGCAGGAATGAAGCCGGGCTTGAACCGGTCATGCCGGCAGTGGACGCCCTGCTTGCCGTACAGACCATGGAGGATCTGCAGAGCTTCCTGCTGTCTGATGTCTATGACCGGTTCAGCACGCAGGATGCGCCGCCCCTGGTTCCGGTCGCGATGGACAATTACACGCAGGATTCGGGCTTATATCAGGTGAATCTTGAACCGACGCCTCTGCTTCTGGGGGACTCCGCAGAGTACAAAAGTCTCACGGAGAACGGAAAACGTATCAAAAAAGAGAGGGAGGCGCTTGCTTCGTATATGCTGGGCAGAATCGGCATGACCGGGGAGGAGGCGCAGAAGGCAATCGATCATGTAAACAGGCTGGACGCAGCCCTGGCAGAGCATGAGAAGACGGGGGCGGACACAGCGGATCCTTCTTATATACAGTCGTCAGTCAATCCGGTCACGATGGACGAGATCCGGGAACTGTCGCCTGCCTACCCTCTGGCACAGATCCTGGAGCAGAAGGGCTGGAGCGGGGCTGAGCGGATCAACGTTTTTGAACCTGAGGCGCTGAAGGAGCTCAATTCCCTGTTTACGGAGGAAAATGTGGAAGCCCTGCGGGATAAGCTTCTGATCAATGTCCTGCTCGGCTATATCATCTATCTGGATGAGCCGGCTTACCGGGAGTTTACAAAGGAATACATGGAGAAGTACGGACTGTCAGAGGAGCCGGAGATCAATACCCGGGCTTATATGAACACACGGGGCATGTTCCCGGACAGCTTTGCGCGGCTTTATATCAGGGAGTATCTGGACGAGTCCGTACGGACGGAGATCCGGCAGATGTGTCAGGATGTGATCGACACCTATGATGAAATGCTGGAAACGACGGACTGGCTGTCGGAGGCTACCAGAAAAGAAGCAAGAAAAAAGCTGAAGGGAATGACGATCAATGCCGTCTGCCCGGACAAATGGGAGGATTATTCGATCTATCCTGCAGACGGGGACGGCGGAATAGTGGAAACAAGACTGGACTGCGCGAAGGCAAAGGAACAGTATGACATAAGCAGAATGAACGGGGAAGTGGACAGGGCGATCTGGAAGGATATCGATATTCTCGATACAAATGCATTCTACCACCCGTATTACAATTCGATCAATATCGTTCCGGGCTTTTTCTGTGACGTTACCTACCGGAGCGACATGTCGATTGAAGAGAAGTACGGTTCCCTGGGAGCGGTGATCGGCCACGAGGTCTCGCATGCGTTTGACAGCAGCGGGTCGCAGTATGATGAGAACGGGAGTCTGAAAAACTGGTGGACCGATGAGGACAGGGAGGCCTTTGACGAGAGAGTGTCCCGGCTGATCGAATACTTTGGCAATATAGTGGCTTATGATGACGGAACCCCTAATGCCAGTAAAACCATTCAGGGAGAGGCGACCGCCGATATGGGCGGCATCAAGTGTATGCTCAGGATGGCAAAAAAGATCGACGGATTTGATTATGACAGGTTCTTTCGCGCATACGCCCACCTGTGGCAGAGGCTGGAGAGCCTGCAAAGCAGTGAAGCGAGTACGCTGAGCGATCCGCATCCGCGCTGCTACCAGCGGGTAAATGTGACGCTGCAGCAGTTCGATGAGTTCCTGGAAACGTATGATATTAAAGAGGGCGACCGGATGTATCTCGCGCCGCAGGACAGGATCGCCGTGTGGTGAGTTCAACGGATGCCTGATTCGCGCGCAGACCGGGAGCGTCCCGGCCTGCGCGGCATGCGGCCGCGCGAACACACTGACGAAACGGCAGGCCATTTGGTCAGTGCGTAAAACGATCCGGCGCCCCCGCTTATTCGGAACACTTCGCGTTCCCGGGTGTTACGTCAGGATCTGCTCCAGACACTGATACTGGTTCTGCATCCCCATGCTCCGGTAAAATGCGAGCGCGGTTTCATTACCGCCCCATACATGCAGGGTTACGTTGTAGCAGCCCTGCTTTTTTGCGTACCCGAGTGCATATTCATAAAGCTGCCTGCCGACATGCTTCCCGCGGGCGGCCTCATCCACGCACAGATCATCAATGTACAGCGTGCGGATACCCGTGCGCAGCGGACTCTCCTCTGTCACCTGTTCCTCGCAGAAGATATAACCAAGCACATGACCGCTGTCATCCGGGAAGACGAAGATGGGAGCCTTCTTCACACAGATCATCTGTTCCAGCTCATCGCGGGAATACTTGGTCGCAGGCCCCCTGAACAGATCCGGACGGATCCGGTGGTGTACCATATTGACCTGCGTCAGCAGGCGGAGAATATCGTCAATATCCTTTTGTTCAGCTCGTCTGATGCTCATTCGTCTGACCCCCTTGTTCTCAGTGTTTCCATGTCCGGAATCTCATTGTGCGGAAAAGCTGCATAACCCCGTCAGCGATTTGCCCTCCGTGAATCTATCATACCAGGAAACTATAACAGACAAAGGGGTTCTGATACAAGCCGCCCCTGATCACCGGTCGGCAGCTACAGGGCTTCTGGGGTTCTGATACAAG
>CAJOQO010000177.1 GCA_905236545.1 uncultured Lachnospiraceae bacterium | reverse complement strand
TACTAAACCGCACAAAGACGATTATAGAGGTTTCGCGGAGTATGTCAAGGCATTTTATCATCTCCTGCTCCGATTCGGATCCGGTCGTTACATGTCATGCCCCGGCCTGCGGATGGCTTCCCCATCGCAAACCTGTAGCCCACTCCGGCCTTGTGCTATGCCTGCCGCAGGCCGCGAAGAACCGGAGGAAGCAACCGAAGCACCGTCCGCACGCGGCGGAGAACCGGAGGAAGCAACCGAAGCGCCTTTCGTACCGGCAGGAGGATCCGAGGAGACGGACGCAGGATCCGAATGTCCGCCGGCCGCCTCCATGAAGCCTGCCGTGAGGATGCCGGTCGGGATCGCTACGAGACACATACCCAGCAGCGTGATGATAATGGACAGTGTCTTACCCAGCAGCGTTACGGGATAGATGTCACCATATCCGGTCGTGGAAAGCGTCGAGACAGACCACCAAAGGCCGGAAAATGCATTTTCGAACACATCCGGCTGAGCATCATGCTCCGCATAATACAGCAGGAGCGAAGATGAGAACATCAGCACAAAAACCAGAAACCAGGACGCAAAGATCAGAGAGGCCTTCTGCTGCAGGACGCTCAGGATCGCGGAGACAGGATCCAGATAACGGTTGATCCGGAAAAGCCGGAGGATACGTGCTACCCGGACCAGCCTGAAAACCACCATGCCGGCCGGGATCAGATCCGACAGGTAAAACGGCAGGAAAGAAAACAGATCGATCAGGCCGGAAAGCGAAAACAGAAATTTCAGATAGGGATGCCTGCTGGAAGGATAGAGCAGGTCTGCCGTCCATAACCGAAGGACATATTCGAGGGTGAAAGCAATCATGCACACTGCATCCAGCACATCGAGAAACCGGTTCCAGACATCCGGCAAAACAAAAGTCTGCGCGGTAGTGATGACGATCGACAGCAGGATCAGAATGATGATGATCCAGTCAAATGCACGGCTGGCGCCATCGGTGCCGCCGGAAATCTGTATGACATCAAAGATCCTTTGTTTGATGAAATGTCCGGAAGAGGATTCTTTTTTTACATGCATGGCGCGGCAGTCTCCTTTATCCGATGATGTCACTCTGGCGGATCGCTTCGGCGGCTGCCTTCATCTTTTCCGGAGGAAGCACGAGAGCCATGCGCACATATCCTTCGCCGAGCGTTCCGAATGATGCGCCTGGCGTGACGATCACTCCGGTCTTTTCCATGAGCTCCATGGTAAAGGCGGTGGAGTCCTTCCGTCCTCCGGGCAGAGGAGCCCAGACAAACATTGTTCCTTCCGAATCCGGTACATCCCAGCCGATCTCCCGCAGACTGCCGCACAAAGTCTTCATACGCTCTTCATAATCTGCGCACTGCCTTTTCACACTGTCCTGCGGACCCGTGAGCGCCGCCGCGATTCCATACTGAAGCGGCAGAAACATGCCATAATCAAACTGGCTGCGCACATCGCGGAAGACCTTCACGATCTCTCTGTTTCCAAGAACAAGGGAGGTTCTGGCACCTGTCATGTTGTAAGACTTTGAAAGGGAGTAAAACTCCACACCGACCTTCTTTGCGCCAGGGTAGGAGAGGAAGGACTTACCGGTCCGTCCGCCGAAAATGATATCCGAGTAGGCATTGTCATGTATGACGATGACATGGTGCTTTTCAGCCCATTCAATCAGACGGACATAGAATGCGTCATCCGCTGCCGCACAGACCGGATTGAGGGGGTATGATACCAGGATATACTTTGCCCTGCCGGCAATCTCTTCAGGAATCGCGTCAAGATCCGGAAGATATCCGTTTTCAGGGTACAGATCATAAGTGACAGCCTCGGCTCCGCACAGCTGGGGACCGATGGAAAAGATCGGATATCCGGGATTCGGAACAAGAACAAGATCTCCGGGATCACACAGCGCCAGAGCGATGTGTGCCATTCCCTCCTGCGATCCGCTGATCGTCATGATCTCATCTTCTTCAAGGCTGACGGAAAAACGATGCTGATAAAACTGCTGAACCGCCCGGATCAGAAAAGGACGGTCTGTCAGAGAATACTTATAGTTCTCTGCATCCTGCGCGGCCAGTGATACCGCCCGGGTGATATGGGACGGGGCAGGAAAGTCCGGCGTACCCACGGAGAGATTGTAGATCGTACGCCCTTCCTTCTGAAGCATGCGCTTCTTTTCATCAAGGATTGCAAAGATCCCCGCCTGAAATTTCATAGCTCTGTCTGAAAATGTAAAGTGATTCATTTGTTTATTTACTCTTTCTGGAACCGCAGCTTTCCCGGATCAGATCCATGATCAGATCGATCGCAGCACTCTGGCTGCTCTTTGACATCGCGCTGATATACCTGTCTCTGTCGCGATACAGCTCCTGCAGAGAGCGGAGCAGGGATTCCGGTGTCAGCAATTCTTCCTTCAGAACCATACTGTAGCCCTGGCGTTTGTACGAATCAGCGTTCAGGATCTGGTCTCCCCTGCTTGACGCTGCGGAGAGCGGGATCAGCAGATTCGGCTTGCGCAATGCCAGAAGCTCACAGATCGAGTTTGCTCCTGCGCGGGACAGGACAAGGTCGCACAGAGCATACAGATCCTTTAATTCGTCTGAGACATATTCCAGCTGGATATAGCCTTCCTTTCCGGTGAGTGTATCATCCAGGTTCCCCTTTCCGCACAGATGAATGATACGGAACTCCGGGAGCAGCTGATCCAGATCCTGGCGAAGTGCACGGTTGATCACCGCAGACCCCTGGCTTCCTCCGGTGACAAGCAGTGTCGGCTTATCGTCCTCCTTCCAGCCAAGGAAGGAAAGTGCACTGTCACGGCTTCCCTCCAGCAGCTCACGGCGGATCGGGGATCCGGTCAGTACGGCTTTCCCCTCCGGAAGATACTTCATCGTTTCCGGAAAGGAGCAGCATACCTTGTCCGCGGCCGGAATCGCGAGACGGTTCGCAAGCCCGGGCGTCATATCCGACTCATGGATAATGGTCGGAATGCGAAGGCTCGCCGCAGCCCGGACAACGGGAACACTGACAAAGCCACCCTTTGAAAAAATGACATCCGGACGGATCTGTTTCAGAAGCGTTTTGGCCTGGAAAAAACCATGGACGACGCGAAACGGATCGGTAAAGTTCTGCCAGTCAAAGTATCTGCGAAGCTTGCCGGAAGCGATTCCATAGTAGGGAATGCCCTGCTGTGAGATGAGTGTTTTCTCGATTCCCGCATAGGTACCGATGTACGAAATCTCGAATCCGCCCTCCCAGAGAGAAGGGAGCAGCGCAATATTCGGTGTGACATGCCCGGCAGTACCGCCGCCGGTCAGAACGATTTTCTTTCCCATGTTCAGCATCCTCTTATGTCCTGTGATATATACCCATCGTACAACAAATGAAAGAAAAATGCCAGTCGCCATAATATTCTGAAAGATATGTGCTATACTGTAAGTGCGCACAGTTGAACAAGTGCATGATACAGGAGGCGCAGGTGAGCAGACTGGGATAGGACTCGCAGAGAATACAGAGCTGTTGAAATACGAAAGAAAGGAGGAGTACGCCGCGAAAACCGGATAGGAAAGAAAAAACATGAACCCTGCAGGAAAGGTACTCGGGTTTCAGGAGGAAGGACTGAAAGGGCTTCATTTCTACGTCAAGGGCCTGGAATTCCCTGTCGTGGCTGCTGAGTATTCGGAACGGGATACGATGTTGTTTCAGTATCTGGATGTAAACGTGAAGAAAAGCCTGATGGACAGTGAAGAGATCTGCCGTTGGTGTATCAGTCATAAAGTTTATTTCAGAGTCCTGTATGGAATCCGGCTGAGCCATGTTTTCCGGTATCCCGGAAAAACATGGAGATTTCTGAAGATGCGGGGGAGATTAAAGAAGTACGCTGCCGGATAGGAGACAGGCAGCAATCCAGTATGCACGTTTTTATAGTCAGCGGAGACATCCGCTGCCACATGATGAAAAGACTGCGGCACTGATGCGGCAGTCTTTTCATGTGCGCCGAATGCGGCTCTGCGTGTTTCCTTCGTCAGCTGACGAAGTGAATCCGATGCAGATCTTTACAGTTCCTCCGAGATCAGCTGCTGTACGAACTGCCCCATGGCCCCGAACATCAGATCATCGAGAAGGGAGGAACCGAGACTGCGGACGGAAGCGGCGGGAAGATACAGGCGGATCAGGCTTCGCCGAAGATCCTCCATGGACATTGCATCCAGATTCTTTTCAAACTGAGAGATTTTTGAGCGTGAGACCGGATCGGGGAGCACAGGGAAAAAGACTTTTTCACACATCCGAAGAAGCTCCGGAATGTCTTTGATCTGATCTCCGATATCGAGAACCATAGCCTGATACGAACCGGCCTGTGAAAGAGACGCAAAAAACTGCATCCACTCCGTGCATCCCGTTTCCCGAAGATCCTCAGGAAAGAAAGAGGGCGGGCAGATATCAAGGTTTCCGTATTGCCGGACGATTCCTTCCAGCCGCGCGGAGAGATTTCCACGATCCGATGCGCATACATGGATCAGATCAGCCAGATCCTCACGCCAGTTCGCCTTCAACAGTGCTTCCAGTCCGCTGCAGTTCTCCAGATTCAGATAGAGTGCTTTCCCCTGACGGGCCAGCGCCTGCGCCAGAGTCAAAGAAAACATTGTCTTTCCGCAGCGGGAGACAGGCGAGTAGATACCGATCAGCCTGCAGCTTCCCAGGGAGTCCTTCATCTGCATGGCAGCCTTTCCGGCATATCCGCAGACAAGCCGCGCGATGGTATCCGAATCCTGATACTTGTTGATAAACGGATCATCTGAATCGAGGTTAGGCTTTTCGCCATCTGAGAGGATGATGATCCGATGAACATGCAGATCCCTGACCTCATCGCACATCGCTTCCGTTGAGATCAGGAGAATCTCGATCTCGTGCCCGTCCGCGTAATCGATCAGACTGTTCAGATTCGTAAAAGCCATGACCCGGAATGGAAGATCCGGTTTCCGATTCAGGTAGTCTGCGAGATGGACGACATATGCTTCTTCCAGGTCGCAGATCGCAAAGATTTTCTTTTCTTTCTTCATGACAAAGCCTTTCTATAACGAGAAGGATCTGTTTCAGAATCACTTTTCCTTCTGCTGGTCTGCTTTTCCGATTGTTTCGTCAGATATCCTCGCTGCAGCTGCGTATTCTTTCCTGCACTCGAGCGTCCTGAAAGGCGCCGGTAAGTCAGGCATCTGAAACGTGCTGACAGCCCCAATCGTCTGTCGCTTAAAAGCTCTGAGTCTGTCGTAAAGTGGTCAGGGTGCGACTTGAAATGAAAAAAGAGCGGGAAGGGATATGCCGGTGAGATGGAGGAGGAGTGCGAGAAAGACAGGAAGGGCGAAGGAGAATTCTCCGGAGTGATCCTCCCATCCGGGAAGTTCTGCGCTGCCGGGAGTGCCATCTGTATCCGCAGGGCTGTTGTTGCCGGGAGGGCTATCTGTATCCGCAGAGCAGTTGTTGCCGGGAGGGTCATCCGCATCCGCGGAGCAGCCACTGCCGGGAGGGCTATCCGCATCCGCAGAGCAGTTGTTGCCGGGAGGACTATCTGTATCCGCAGAGCAGCTGCTGCCGGGAATGCCATCAACGCTGCGGCTGCTTCCCCGGGGGATCCGGTAAGGAATGGGTTTCCCACTGGCGATCAGGGCTCCGAGATAGCGGTACAGATAGTTGAGCCGTGAAATGAGATTGCGTCTTCTGATTATGAGGATCACGGACCAGATGGCAGCAATGACGAGAGAATACCACGAAACAGTGAGACAGTTTCCGGCACCGGTCCAGACGCCTATGACGCTCAGCAGCTTAACATCACCGCCGCCAAACATTTTCAGGGCTGCGAGCAAACCGAAGAGAATCCAGGGAAGGATCCCGCCGGCAAGTCCATCGGCAATGGGAAGGAGAATGCTTCGGAGCAAGACGGGCGGCCCCGCTCCGCCGGACAGCGCATGGACATTCTGCCAGACGATAAAGGAACGGGAGAGCAGCGCTGCAAAGAGACCACAGAGAATCAGGGTGTTCGGGATCCTGCTTGTCCTGAGGTCAGAAAGGGCGCAGAAAAAGACAAAGCATAGAAGAATACGCGGATCCATGTAGATACCTCCTTGAGGAAAGGAAGAAAGGGAAAGAAGTCACACAAGATGTGATGCAAAATGATAAAATGGAAATGCATGAATTCAGATAACGTTATGATAGCACGTTTTTTGGAGAAAGCAAGAGGAAAATTCCGGACAGCAGCCGGTGATAATTGACCTGTAATGTATGCCCCGGCCTGCGGATGTCTTCCCCATCGCAAACCTGTAGCCCACTCCGGCTGAGCTCTTTGCCGACTGCGATCGGCGTCCGGGG
>CAJOQO010000176.1 GCA_905236545.1 uncultured Lachnospiraceae bacterium | reverse complement strand
GTGGGCATCAACGACCGACGATAACGCAGTGTATGAGCAATCAGACAAGCGAATGTGCCAGTTAATTAATATTCGGGGTACTAGGCACCATGAGACGGCCACAGGGGTTCCTGAGCGGCAGACTTCCGGGGGTCGGAATGCGGCATTCAACAGTGTCTGTTTCCGCATTCCGGAAACGCTTCCTTCATCTGTTCTTCTGCATACTTATTTACGGAGTCCGAAAGAGCCCCATAGCGTCGGAGGAAATCCTCCGCCTGCGGGGTAAGCGTTGCCGAGCCGCCTCCCATGGCTCCGCCCCGCTGCCGTTTCACCAGCTGATATCCGAGAACCGCTTCCGCATGCCTCAGGATGCTGCGGCCCTTGGAATAGGACAGACCCATTGCCGTGCAGGCTTCCTTCACAGATCCATTCTCGCTGATTCCGGTCAGGAGCTCCTGTACCCCGGGGCCGTAGAACCGCTCCCCTTCCTCTGTCATCAGCGTGACGCGTATTTTTGCTTTCATCCTGCTTCCTCCGGAGGAAGGATACGCCATCCTCTCATCAGGCCGGCCCCTCCCTCCTTCAACTGGTCGGAATACTCCCGCGCAGAGATCTTTCCCAGCGTTTTCCCTTCTTTCATTGTGCATACGCTGTTGCTCATCCGGAAGACTTCGTCGATATTGTGCGTCACAAAGATCGCCGGCTTTTTTTCTTCCGCCAGAACCCGTATCATCTCCTCCTCCAGCTGCCATTTCAGTACGGTGTCAAGCGCGGAGAAGGGTTCATCCAGAAGGATAACGTCCGGCGCCTGGGCAACGATCCTTGCCATCGCCGTCCTCTGCTTCTGCCCCTCCGACAGCTCATGAGGAAAGCGGTCCGCGAGATCCGCGATCCTGAACCGCTCCAGAAGCGGGTCTGCCAGGGATGGATCCGGCTTCCTTCCCATTCCGGAAAGCACATTTTTCCGTACGGTCATATTCGGGAAAAGCGCATAATTCTGAAACATGTAACCGACCCGGCGTTTCTGCGGCGGAAGATTCACCTTTTTTGAGGCGTCAAACAGCACCCTTCCGGAAAGAGAAATAGCGCCTTCATCAGGCCGCTCGATCCCGGCGATGCATTTCAGCGTCATGCTCTTCCCGCAGCCGCTTGGCCCAAGAAGCGCCAGAACTCCGTCTTCCGCCTCAAAGTCAGCCTGCAGGCTGAAGCTCCTGAGTTTTTTCCTGATATGGACTTCGAGCGGCATAAGCCTTCCTTCCTTCAGTAACGTGTCACGTTTTTCATCTTCCTGCCGGTTACAAGATTCATGGCCAGGACGATCAGAAACGCGATCATCAGGATCACCAGCACCCAGAAGCCGGCACCGGCATAATCGCCGTTCTGAATCACCATGGCAATTCTCTGGGAGATCGTCCCGGTCTTTCCGGGGATGTTGCCGGCCAGCATCGAAGTAGCTCCATATTCCCCGAGCGCACGGGCAAATGCAAGGATCGTGCCCGATGCAACACCGGGAGCGGCGGCGGGCATGATCACCCTCCAGAAGATCCTCGTTTCACTCATCCCCAGGGTGCGTGCCGCATAAACCAGATTCACATCGATCTGCTCAAACGCAGCCCTCGAATTCCGGTACATCAGAGGCAGGGAAATCACGGTCGCGGCCAGGATACAGCCCAGCCAGGTCTGCACGACTTTGATGCCGGACATCTCATAGAGCATGCGCCCGAAGGGCCTCCTCACAGAGAAGATCAAAAGCAGGAAAAAGCCTGCAACGGTCGGCGGCAGCACCAGCGGCATCGTCAGAAAACCGTCCGCGACAGCCCTGACCTTCGGCCCGGCCCTGACAACTTTCCTTGCGAGGAAGATCCCCAGAAAGAACGAAATGACCGCTGCCACGACTCCGGTCCTGAGAGAGATCCAGAGCGGACTCCAGTCCAGTTCTGATAAGAAAGCGAGAAAATCATTCATAATGCTCTGCGTTATCCCTCGGTCTGCAAGGGCGGGGTGTTCCCGACATTCGTGTCGAAGTTGTAAGCCTCGAAGATCTCCTTTGCCGCATCGGACGCAAGGAACTCCACGAAGTCCGCAGCAGCGGCGCTCCTGGCATCATCGGCTTCTTCGTTGACAATCTGTGCCGCAGGATAGATCACATTTCCGGTCAGCTCATAGGGAATCACCTCAAGAATCACCAGTCTGTCCTCGAGGCCGCAGGTGTCGGAACAGTAAACCGTACCGACCTCATTTGCTCCTTCCGCGACGGCAGCCGTAACAGCGCCGACATTCGCGCATTCATTGATTTCAAGGCCGCCAAGCGCGTCCGATATCTCCTGTGTCGTGATGGCGGAATTGTCGCCATCTTTCCCTTCCCCGACCATTCCGGCGGCAACCAGCGCCTCACGGGTATATTTCCCGACAGGAACAGAACCATCTGCAAGAGCCATGCTCGCGGCATCTGCGAGATTCTCCAGACCGGTCACCTTTGTTCCGCTGTCCGTGAAGGTGACCACACAAACCTGGTTATTCACGATATCCTTCCTGGTGCCGTCGACGACCAGTCCTTCCTCTTCAAGCTGATTCATCTGCTTCTGCGCAGCGGAGAAGAACACGTCGCAGGCAGCGCCCTCCTCAATCTGGGTCATAAGGGTTCCCGAACTGTCATAGCCGGGAGTGATCTTTACGTTCGGATGCAGCTCATTGTAAGCGGGGATGATGCTGTCGTCCATGACCTTGTTCAGGCTCTTCGCGGCAAAGACGATGATCTGCGTCTCTTCCGGAGCTTCCGTCTCACCGGCGGATGCCGCTGGTGAGAATGAGGCAGCCAGCATCGATACAGCCATACAGATCCCAGTGATTCTCCATTTTTTCATAACAGTCTTTCCTCCTGTCGTGGTTGTGCTTCCTTTCCCGTTTCCGGCAGGCAGTATCACGTCCGCGCCATCATCCGCGTCTCCGGTTGCCTGCCGGACAGAAAGGCCGAGTGTTTTATGTAAAGCTATCGTAATAGATCAAAAGCCGATCGTCAAGAAAAAAGCACTCGAAAAAGACTGTTTCCCATCTGCGTTCACCGCGCCGGTCTGCCCGCCGCAGTTTCCGCCTGTACACTCCTTAAGGAAAGAGATCTGTAAACCGGAAGGTCCGGCAATCCACAAGACCGCGATTGGTCAGGCGCAGCTCCGGAACGCATGCCAGCGATATGTACGCCATTGTCATGAACGGCGAACGGATCGCGCACCCCATCTCCTTCCATGCGTCTCCCAGCTTTTGGAGAAGACCGTCCATCCGCTCTGCCGATACGTCACTCATCAGCCCCGCGACCGGCAGGGGAACCAGAGCCAGAAGCGTTCCGTCCGCCACGGCACACAGCCCGCCGCCGCATTCGATCAGCGCATTCGCGGCACACGCCATGTCTTCGTCATTCATGCCTGCAACAATCATGTTGTGGGCATCGTGCGCCACCGTCTGGGCAACCGCGCCCTTCCTGAAGCCCAGGCCCTTCAAAAACCCATAGCCCCTTGTTCCTGTTTCATGATGGCGCTCGAACACGGTTACCTTCATGATATCGTTTACCGGGTCGGCTTCCACCCATCCGTTTCTGACGTTCAGGTCGATCAGCCGCTCGTGATTCTCGAGATGATCGGGGATGATTTCAATCACGCGCGTCTTCACCCTCTCCTTTCCCCCGGGCGCAGCGATCCCAAAGCAGTCCGGTGTGATGGAATAACCGACGTGCATGGTATTGTATGCAAACGCAGGATAATCAGCCTTTTCGACCGGGACTGTCATTTTCCCCTGTTCTGCAACGATATTGCCGTCAATGATGGTTCTCGTAATGCGGATGTTATTCAGATCGTTGAAAAAGACAAGATCAGCGCATTTTCCCGGCGTAATGCTGCCCATCTCGTGATCCATCCTGAAGCATGCCGCAGGATTCATCGTTACGTACTGGATGGCTTTCACCGGATCCACGCCTTCCCTGACCGCCCTGCGGACAATATGATCCATATGGCCATCCCCTGTCAGCGTAGCCGGCTGGATATCGTCGGAGACCAGGCATGCAAAGCGGTCGTCGATCTGATTGTCCAGGATTGCGTGAATAATCGCCGGCATTTCCTGCCACACGCTTCCATAACGCATCAGGGCATACATACCATGCCGCATTTTCTCCAGGACATCCTCGGCACGTGTGGATTCATGGCAGCATCGGACACCGGATGCAATATAGGCATTCAGCCCTGCACCGGTATCCGGTACGGGATAGTGCCCCGTGATGACCTGGTCTGCTCTCAGCGTTTCAGCAAGCTCGCAGTGCATTCTGATATCGCCGTCAATGACATTCTGAAAGCTCATCATCTCTCCAAGTCCCATAATGCCATCCCAGGTCATCATGTCCCGGACTTCCTCAGGGCCGATCTCCGACCCGGTATCCTCGAACCCCGCAACCGCCGGCACACAGGACGGAGCGTTCGAGACAGCCTTCAGCGGCGAACGCTTCGCATCCCCGATCATGGCTTTCACGCCTTCCGGCCCGCAGACATTGCAGATCTCATGAGGATCCATGAAAATGCAGGTTGTTCCGTGCGGGATGACCGCGCGGGCGAATTCACCGACACTGATCATGGAGCACTCGACATGGGTATGCGCATCGATAAAACCCGGAGCAATGTACTGTCCCGAAGCGTCAATCACAGCCGTCTTTTCTCCAATGCAATGAGCGCCGTCACCGACAAGCGCGATTCTTCCTTCGGAAACCGCAACATCCACGCCCTCCTGAATCTCGGCGGTGCAGACATTAACGAGTTTCGCATTCCGGATAACCAGCTGCGCTTTTTCCGCGCCCGCTGCAACCTTTGCCAGTGTCCTGGTCACTTCATACAGGGGCTTTTTACAAAATCTGTTTCTCATAGCGATCCTCAGCCATTTTACAGTACAGTCGGAAAACGGTTTTTGTCTGTATAACGGATCAATTCATATCCGATCCCGGCCAGACCATAAAAAAGTGTCACATTGTTATTCGACTGGCAGTCTGCGAATCCCAGACGATATCCCCCGTTTTCTTTTGCTGTCTGAACCACTTCCGTGAGCACCCTGCCGGCAGCCTCTGTATTTCCGATTTCCAGATAGTAGTCTGCAAGGGACATTTCACCGCAGCACAGATGATCCAGACCGCTGCCCCCGGTGCCGCAGACGCTTGCTTCCGTCCGTTTGATATTATACTGGATCAGCTTATGGCGGACACCGGCACGCCCCAGATGCTCATAGATGATGCGCATCCCGATCGGTCCGTAGCAGTTTCCTCCCGCCATCCTGCCGCTGCCCAAAGTTCTGCGGTCAGGCCATCCTCCCAGGTCTTCTCTGTAACAGCAGTTTTCAAATTCCAGCGCATCCTGTATCTCCCGCTCATACCGTTTCTTCCCAAGCCGCAGATCAGCCATAAGAAAAGCTTCGGCAATCCCTGTCATACCATGAACAGCCCCGGAGATCGGATGATTCTTCGTATCCAGTGTTTTCCATAAAAACACTCCTTTGTATTCCAGTGTTTTCAGGGAAGCGAGCTTTTGTGCCAGACGATCGATCCGTTTCAGGATTCTCTCATCTTCGTAAAGCTCCTCATAGCGGCATAAGGTCACGATCAGTCCCGCGATCCCTCCGGCCTTATCGGTTTCCTCACAGTCCTCGAAATCCAGCAGGAGAAGGAGATCCTTCGCTTTTTCCAGAAGGCTGAAATATGCGCCTGAGGAATATCGGTTGATGAGAACCAGACCTTTCAGGATCCCGCCAATGCCGCTGCCTTCCCCGGGATTGACCATTCGTTTCCGCTCTTCCTTCCCAGACAGGCTGACGCGATCCATAAACCGCTCCGCCATCCGCATGCACGAATCCAGGCATTCCCGGGCTTTCCCTGCGGTTTCAGGGTCTGACGCTGCCTGAACCATCGCCGCAAAGAAGAGCGCCAGCCCGGTGAATCCGGAATAGAGTCCCATGTCCATAAGATGGACATTCTCCCTGCCCGGATCAAAGGAAAGCCATGTCAGGTCTCCGGATTCCATCCTTAACGCGGCGCTGCAGATCCGGTTCAGGATGTCAGCGGAGGCCTCCACCGCCTGCTGCTTTGTCAGCAGAGAGCCATCTGAAGGGAGAGGGATGAGCTGCTTCACATCTGCTTTGATCCTCGTGGATGAGAAATACAGCTGCATCAGATGTATCTCAAACTGCTTTTCCTGTTCATTCATATGGTCCAGAATCTCTGTCACTCTTTCGCAGGCTGACAGGGCAAAATAATCCTGCGCGATCCGCTTTCCATCCGCATACAGATCCTTGCTGCTTCCCCTGGTATAAAAGAACGGAATCTCACCCTCCATCAGATGCCGGATCTCTGCCTGCGTAACAGCTTTGTTTTTTTCCGCTTTATCCGCTTCGAGTACCTCAGGCAGCTTGTCAAGCTGGGACTGGTAATATTCCTCAGACTGATAGGAGTAGCAGCTGTTAAGCCTGTTCAGCACATCCCCGTAGGAACGGGTCGCCATAAGGATGCACCGCAGAACAGGAGCAGAAAAGCGTTCGGTTACTTCCTGCTTCAGGAATTCCTTTTTCTCCACGCATCGGTCGTACCCCTCCGAGAACCCTGCAAAAAAGGCTTCCTGATAATCCAGGACGGTTTTCCGGATCCCTTCTACAACAGGCGCACTTCCCTCCTCTTCGGTATTCAGCAGAATACTGAATTCCTTTTCCATATACTTATCCTGATAAAACATGTTCAGAAATGCAGCAGGCACCAGGGAGTTTGAGACCTCCTTCTCATCTTCCGGCGCCAGATAGCGCACAAAATCTCTGCCTTCCTCTTTTCGTTCCGGATACAGCAGCGTTTCAATATCGATCAGCGCGATCCTGTCCCTGCAGGCGAAGAGGTTTTCCATATGCATATCGGAGCTTCCGAGCATCTTAAAAACCGCGGCAGTTTTTCCAAGGGAGTAATAATACCTTGCGGCCTCTTCCTCTCCCCGGGCAATCTCCTTCTGCACAAACTCACAGACACCGAATTCTTCTCCATAAGCAAAAACTTTCGGTATCACGATACAATCAGAAAAATGCTCCCGCATGAAATCATAAGCCTGAGCATCAACAGCACAGCTGCGGGGTTTGAACACCAGCTTTCCGACATCTGTTTCCACTATGGTTGTGCTTTTCCCGCAGTGATGCGTATCGCCTGCAAAGGTAAGGTCCGTCACAGCCTGATAAACCAGGCCGTCAAAAAGAACATTGCAGATCTCTTCCCGGTACCGGTCCAGTTTTTCCAGCAGATATTTCAGGAACGATTCATAATTGCGAAGAATCGTGTCAACGAGCCGGATCATCCGGTCAGGAAGCACCCTTTTCCCGCTTTCGAGCTCCTCAAGGATCCGGGCAGAAGCCCTGCTCCGGTCCTCCTTCGTAAGCATAGCCAGATCAAACCTGGCAAGGGGATTGTCCTCCTCGACCAGCTGCGCGCTCAGATCCAGCATATAATGACCGGTAAATCTGCGGATCCGGAGGATTCCGCCCTCGAGGATCTTATCTTCGGCAGAAGCGGTTAAAAACGCGCCGCCGGCTGCATGCCGCAGCGATTCAACCACAGCTTCCAGTTTCGGGATAAAATATTGGATATAGTCATTTGCCTGATCCATATACCTCTTCCTTTACTTCGTTCACGCAGGAATAACCCGGAAGGGCATCCCTCAGCCTGTTATAGTATTGTTTCTCATAGAAAATGCACTTTGTCGGATCATGAGACATCACATCACCATTCAGCGCCAGTGCGAACAGCCTGCATCCGCCCATACATTGTCTGAAATAGGGACAGGATCCGCATTTCGTGTCATGTTCGGCAATCGCATGGACGCCTTTGCAGACGAAGGACAGATAGGGGCCATCCTGAAGAATTCTTTTCAGCCCTGTTTCAAATACGTTGCCAAACTCCATCCCGAAGGATTTATAAAGTCCCGGGCTCGGCGTACAGGGATAAACGCCGCCTCCCGGCGTGATGGTGAGATTGTCCCGGGCATTGCCGCAGATCACCATGTCCGGACGGTAGTCCTCCCGCGCGCATAATACCGGAGCCATGGCATAACGTTTGATGCCTGAAAATACTTTCACAAAATGCCAGATATTCAGATTCATCCTGTGCTCCGAAGATGCATATTCCCGGCAAAGCTCCAGCGCGCAGTCATAGTATTCCTCCATTGTCATGCAGGCGTCTCCGGCATTCAGAACCCAGCGGGGTGTCTCGGAAGTACGTATGATGCGAAACTCCTGTACGCCAAGCTCTTCCATCCGGTTCATGGTCTGTGCTGCAGCGTCCCTGTTCACCCGGTTCAGCGTCATGGCAGCGCGCACCTGGAACCCCTTGTCAACTAACAGGCGGATCTTTTTCAGCAGATCATCCTCCGCGCCCTTCCTGCCCCGCATCCAGTCATGGTAACCGGCGCCGTCATAGGAAATATTAAAAAGAATATGCGGATCCAGAGATCTGAGTTCGTCAAGCAATTCCGGGGTCAGAAAGAACCCGTTGGTATTGATCCGGTCGACCGTCATGTCATTTTGATACACACACCGGACGATCTCCATAAAATCCGGATGCATCAGCGGTTCCCCTCCGGTGATCTTGATATTCTGGATCCCGCATGAGGCGGCCTCCTCCAAAAGCTTCCGGCAGTTTTCCAGAGACATTTCTTCGCGGAGGATCTCATTGTCTACTGCCTCATAACAGTGAAGACAGTTGAAATTGCATCGTTCCGTGATATTGATCCCCATATTCAGGACATAGCGGTTATCGTAGCTGCGATGAAGCAGATAAGGATCCGTTGTTTCGCCCTCCTTTGCCGGCCGGATCCACTGTTTTTCCAGGAGACTGCGCGTCAGCTGCGTTTCTTCCAGGTCACAAAGCCCGTCACACTTTTTCAGCTGTTCAAACACTTCCCGGGAAAGCGACCGTATGCCACGGTGCTCTCCCCTGATATCCGTAATCAAGGCCCGGGGAACCAGCCACCAGGTTCTGAGCGCGACATTGTTTAAAACATATTTTGACATCAGGTCCATTCCTCCAATTGCCTTGCTGCAAGCTTTGCAAAAAGTCCGTCTTTTTGCATCAGTTCTTCAAAAGTACCCTCTTCCTGTATCGACCCGTCCGACAGGACCAGGATCCGGTCACATTCCCGTATGGTAGACAAACGATGCGCAATCACGATCCGGGTGCAGTTCATCTCATTCAGGGACTCTGTCACAATTTTCTGTGTCAGATTATCCAGGGCACTGGTCGCTTCGTCAAACATCAGGATGCCGGGCTTCTGGCAGAGCGCCCTGGCAATGAGAAGCCTTTGCTTCTGTCCGCCGGAGATCCCTCCGCTTCCATCCGAAATAAAAGTATGCATGCCCATGGGCATGGAACGGATACTTTCCGCAATACCGGCTTTTTCCGCCGCCTCCCAGGCCGCATCCATATCTGCACGGGGAGAAGAGATCGTGATATTGGAATAAATATCCCCGCTAAACAGTTTTCCGTTTTGCAGCACAGTTCCGATATGCTGGCGCAGCGAGCGTTTATTCAGGCTTTCGATCTCCACATTATCATAGGAAATCATGCCCTGCTGCGGCGTTTCAAATCCGAGAAGGAGCCTCAGCAAGGTGGTTTTTCCGCACCCGGAGGGGCCGACAATGGCAACATACTCGCCGGGTTCGATCTTAAGGCTCAGATCCTTCAGAATCTGTCGTTCGCTATCCTCATACGAAAACGTAACCCCGCTCAGTTCAATCTTTCCGGTGAGGGAACGAACACTCTTTTTGCCGTCCCTGCTTTCCGGCACAGTCTTCAGGATCTCCTCTCCTCTTTCGAGGATAGGATGGACGGAAGCGATCAGAGTTCCGGAATTCCCTATGTTATTGATTCCTGCGACCGCCATTCCAAAAGCAGAAGAAAAACCGGCAAACTGCGCCGGGCTCAGGCCCTGATTGTAAGCGATGACATAGATCCACAGCATCCCCAGCAAAGTAACGGCAGTCAGCAGCGGCATACGCAGGGAAGACGGGAACCGTATGGCATAGGACGGGCGCAGCTTTTCCGCATAACTCTCCATCCACCTGGAAAAGGCCCTTTTCTCACTTCCGCTGATCTTGATCTTCTGAATGCCTGAGATAAAGGAAAAAACCACGCCGCTGCTGATCTCAGATCCGGAGAGCTGCCGCCTCACCAGATCGCTTTCCTGTATCACAGTAACCAGTAAGACAAGCAATTCCACCACATAGATCACGAATGCAGGAAATGACAAAGAGGGAGCGATCAGGATGATTTCCACAACGTAAAGCAGGGACATGACTGCCGAAACTGCGCAGCTGAAAATGATATTGCCCAGCATCATGGGGATCTGGTTCAGGGCACTTACCTTGTGCGCGATTCCCCCGGAGCTCTTTCCCTTGAAGAATTCTGCCGGAAGGTTCAGCACTCTGGCATATACGGCATTTTCCGAGACAACATCGAGCCGTGTACTGATGCGGTTACTCATTGAATTCTTCACCACATTCATCAGCCAGGTTCCCACAGCAGTCGTGAGAAGCAGGATTCCAAGCGTGATCAGCAGCTCCGTTTTCCCGGAAGGGATCACATCGGAAAAGGCGAAGGTGGTGGCTGCCGGCGTAATGGTTCCGAACAACGTGATGATCAGCATTGCTATGATAAAAACAACGATGTCCGATACACGAAGCTGTTTCAATAAGAACCGGACAAACTCCCCGCCTGTCACAGCTTTGTTCGGAAGCGGTTTATAGAAACACCAGGCTGATAATTCAAACAGGTCTTTCTTATTCTTTGTGACCCGGATTCGTTTCCCTGCCTGATCCTCATAGAAATAGCCGCCCAGGGCCCCGGGGATCAGGGCTTTCACTTCCCCGGTTTCCCGGATGACCGCGAGCAAGGGACCATCTCCGTTTTTCCACCAGAGATCTGTCAGCTCCACATCGCGGAAGACGGTTCCGGATTCCTGCATGACCAGATCGATCTGCTCATTCAGATCATCGGAACAGGGCGGATTCTCAGGCAGCGGAATACGAAGATACTTCAGGATCCGTTCCAGCTGCCGGACGGTCTGCTTCGAAGATAACCCGCCGTCGGTTCCCTTATAATAATGTCCTTTCGCAGCTTCTCCCAGGATGTGCAGATTTCTCGTGCACATCTTCTCGTCTTTCTCGATCCGGTTTTGCAGCTGCTGTCCGAAAATACTCATAGGATTACCTTATTGCGTCGTCAGAAGCGTTTTGTAAAGACCGCCTTCCGCGATCAGTTCCTTATGGGAACCCTGCTGCACGATCCTTCCATGATCGAGCACCACGATCAAGTCACAGTCACGAATGGTCGAGAGTCTGTGTGCAATGATAATACTGGTGATTCCACGGTCATGAATATAATTGGAGACATCATACTCCGTAACGGCATCCAAAGCAGATGTGGCTTCATCCATGATAATAATGGAGGGGTCTTCTGCAAGAACACGGGCAATCT
>CAJOQO010000175.1 GCA_905236545.1 uncultured Lachnospiraceae bacterium | reverse complement strand
TCTTAGTAGGGCAAAGATCTCAGCGTCGTTCCTGCTATGGTTTGCTTATGGGGAAGCCACCACTCCGGCCTTGTGCTATGCCTGCCGGGGGCGGCTGCCTGTGGCGAGGATGCGCTCTGCAACCTTCAGTCCATCTGCCGCCGCGCTTGTGATTCCTCCGGCATAGCCTGCGCCTTCCCCGCAGGGATAGAGTCCTTCCTTCGACAGAGCCTGCAGGCCGGGCCCGCGCTCTATTCTTACCGGGGATGAAGTACGGGTTTCCGCGGCGCTAAGCAGTGCGTCCTCGCTGGAGAAGCCTTCGATCTGTCTTTCCCATGCACGAATCCCTTCTTCAATATCCGCACAGATCCGCCCGGGGAAGATGCTGCGGACATCCGCCATCTGCCATCTTCCAAGGATTCCCGGCTCAAAATCAGGCAGCCTGCGCGTTCCTGATCTCCCTGCACACGTATAGTCCTCAGACTTTTGGACGATCGCTGCCCCATTTCCGCGCGAAAAGCCTCCAGACCTTTGAAAGTCTCCAAACCTTTGAACGGGAATCGCCCCCCTGGCTGCAGCATATGCATTTCTCTCCAGAAGACGCTGGAATTCAACCCCTGAGAGCACATCTTCCGAAGGATTCCCGGAAATGCCCCGCATGTATTCCGCGATCTCTTCCGGAGACACGGTAACGACGATCGCGCTGTTGGCGGTTCCGGAAGAACGGTCATGGTAGCTCATGCCGTTCACGGCCAGACCGCCCTCCTCCGAGGAAGCATTGACCACATAGCCGCCGGGACACATGCAGAAGGAGTAGACCCCTCTGTTCCCCGGAAGACGGTGCGTCAGCCTGTACGAGGATGCAGGGAGCTTCCATGCGCAGGCCTCCCCGTACGCTGCTGCGTCGATCAGACTCTGGGGATGCTGGATCCGGACGCCGACGGCGAACGCCTTCGGTGTCATCAGGATGCCTGCATGCTTCAGCATGGAAAAAGTGTCCCGGGCGGAATGACCGATGGCAAGTATCAGATGTCTGGTGGAAAAGGCAAGACAGGATCCATCCCGCTTCCGGCAGGACGCCTGCCACACGCCCCGGGAATCCCGGCTGATTCCTTCCAGCCGCGTTTCGAAGAAAACCTCTCCTCCCCTCGCGCAGATCTCATCGGTCAGATGCGTCACAACCTTCCTCAGAACATCCGTTCCCACATGAGGCCTTGCGGAATACAGAATCTCAGGATCAGCGCCTGCCTCTGTAAAGGTTTCCAGAATAAAACGGATCCTGCCTTCGGGATCCTTTATTCCGGTGTTCAGTTTTCCGTCGGAAAATGTGCCCGCGCCTCCTTCTCCGAACTGTACATTGCTCTCCGGATCCAGACAGCCGCCCTCCCAGAATCTCTGTACGCTTTTTCCTCTCTCCCGGGCTCTTTGCCCCCTCTCGATCAGGATCGGATTTCGCCCGTTCCTGGCGAGCAGCAGGCCGCAGAAAAGTCCGGCAGGGCCTGTTCCGACGATAACAGGGCGGTTTTCACTGTCCGCGGAATCTTTGCCGCTGCCGGGTGCAGGAGCGGAATGACGGTAGCGGACCGGCTCATATGCCTCGACATTCTTATATCTGCCGCGCAGGATCCGCTTCTCTGCCCCGGGATGCTGAAGCTGTACCTGCACGGTATATACCCAGTACAGCTCCGGCTTTTTTCTGGCATCGATGGAACGGCGAAGCACCTCATAGGAGAATGCCTCGCCTTCCTTCAGATGAAGGAGATTCCGTATTGCCCGTGTAAGATCTGCTCCGGACTGTTCCGGAGCGATTCTTCCGCTAAGACCAGCGTCTGCCCCGGACTGCTCCGGGACGATCCTGCCGCCGGAGGCGCACTTTGGCCCGCCGTCCGATAAGGCGGCGCCCGGTTCCTGGATACGTACTTTCAGTTGTGTGATCCGAATCATAGATTAATCGCCCGCGGCATGCAATCCTGCCGTATATCCGCTTGACCAGGCCCACTGCAGGTTATATCCGCCGCACGGGCCTTCCACATCGATCAGCTCCCCTGTAAGGTAGATTCCCTTCAGATTCTGATCACGGCACTCCAGTGTATGGGGATCCAGCTCTGTTGTCCGGACGCCTCCGACACAAACCTGCGCACTGTCAAAGTTACGGAGCCGAAGCGCCTTCAAAGAAAAGTTTTTCAGGACATACGCAAGAGAGCTTCCGGTCAGCTTCTGCAGGGCAAGTACGGCCGGAATCAATCTTGAGGGAACAAGTCCTGTAAGAACTTTCTCATCACGGATTCCCGGGTACTTCTCCCGGAGAAAATGAATGTCATTCTCCAGGTTTTCAGGCGTTTCATCCGGAATCAGATCAAGGCTCACCTGGACATCACAGCCTCTGTGAAGAGCGCGTACCACATCACGGCTCAGGTTGTACACAACGATACCGGACAGGTCCTGCTGTGTAAACTGAATCTGTCCCCTCTCCTGCGCGATCACCTCACCGTCCGACAGCACGCTGACAACCGCGAAGGTGCGTGTTCCGGCGGCCGCAAAGAACGGATCTTCGGCTGTTTTCTTCCCGGATGCAGCCCGGTTCCTGGAGCCGGGGACATATGCCCTTGCCTCCGGAGAAGGGAAGGCGCAGGACACAGCGGTCAGTCCCGGAAGGACATCTGTGACATCAAGCCCGAGCATACGGCTGAGTTCATATCCGCTTCCGTTGGAACCGGTGGCGGGAACCGCCCTGGATCCGCAGCTGAGGATGACACAGTCAGCCTCGTAGTTCCAGGTCTTTGTCCGCACATTCCACAGACATCCGGTCTCTTCACTGCCGGAACTGAGATCACGCCTCTCGATCTCAATGACCTCCTCACTGTATTTCATTTTCACCTTCAAAGCCTTAAGCGTGCGCAGAAGAATCTCCAGAACGCTGGCAGACTGTCCGGTGACCGGATAAACGTAGGTCCTGTGCTCCACGCTGGTCAGAAGCCCTTCCTGACGAAAGAAATCAAGCGTATCCTGTACGCTGAACTGACTGAAAACAGAACGGACCATCCCACGGGCAAATTCAGGGTCGGATGAATCATACACAGACGCGATGTGCTCATTCAGGTTGGTCAGATTGCAGCGTCCGTTGCCGGTAAGCAAGAGCTTTCTGCCAGGCTTTGCTCCTGCTTCAAGCACTGTCGTCTGCGCGCCGGCGCGCGCGGCGGCAATCGCAGCCATCAGGCCGGAAGGACCTCCTCCGATTACAAGAACTTTTTTCATGTATGTCATCCTCCTTGGTGAACAACAGTTATCAGGCGATGTAACAGTAAATCGCAATATAGTGGCACAGGCTTCCACCCATCACAAACAGATGAAAGATCTCATGCGTCCCGAAGTTCTGGTGCTTCGCGTTGAACAGCGGAAGCTTCAGGGCATAGATGATTCCGCCGATCGTATACAGGATTCCGCCTGCGAGGAACCAGAAGAAGCATGCCCTGGGAAGATCCCGCAGCAGGCAGGGAAAAGCAGTCACGCAGGCCCACCCCATCCCGATATAGAGGATCGAGGAAAACCACTTCGGGCAGCTGATCCAGAACAGCTTGATCACGATTCCGGCGATGGCGATGCTCCACACAAGGATGCACAGATTCCTTCCGGCAGGCTGGCTGAAGGCCAGGATGCAGGGCGGTGTGTAGGTTCCCGCGATCAGTATGGAAATCGCGCTGTGATCGATCTTCTGAAGGATCCTGTTCTTCCTTTCTCCCAGGTCAAAGGTATGGTAAACCGTCGATGCCGTGTACAGAAAGACCATACTCAGAATAAAGACCAGCATACAGACCATCGCGGCTTTGTCCTGGCGTCCGGCAGTCTTTCCCAGCAGCGGCCACGCACCTGCCGCGGCCATCAGAAGGC
>CAJOQO010000174.1 GCA_905236545.1 uncultured Lachnospiraceae bacterium | reverse complement strand
GTTCGTTACTCGTCACACCCCGGCCACTTTACGGCAGCCACAGGGCTTCTGATGTTTCTGACACATGCCGCCCCTGATCACCAATCGGCAGCCACAGGCAGAAAAGTCCCTGCCCCCGGTAGGAACCCGGAACGAATCATGCTATAAACAAAACAGAGCTGCAGAAGAATTACTTAGTCAGTTGACGGATCCTAAGTGCTTCCAGGGAGGAGTGGAAAGATATGGAGAGAGACTGTACCAAATACCGGACTTATGTGAAGATCCTGGAACGTGAACTGGTCTGTGCGATGGGCTGCACAGAACCGATTGCCCTGGCTTACTGTGCGGCAACAGCACGTTCTGTGTTAGGCACGCTTCCCGACCGGATCAGGGTGGAGGCAAGCGGGAACATCATCAAAAATGTAAAGAGTGTCGTCGTTCCCAACACGGGCGGAAGATGCGGCATCGCCGCGGCGGCGGCGATCGGTGTCCTCGGCGGGGATGAAACAGCGAAACTGCAGGTCATTTCCAAGGTTACGGACGAGGTGACCGGTAAACTCGGCAGCTACCTGGAGCAGACTGACATTGAGGTTTCCCTGCTGGAATCGGAGTATCTGCTGGACATGATCGTTACGGTTTCTTCCGGCGATTCCCATGCGAGTGTCCGTATCGCCAACGAGCATACCAACATTGTACATATCGAAAAGGATGGATCTGTTCTTTTTGAGAAAGCTGTAACGGGAGATGAGGAAGATGAGGACGCTCCGGATTATTCGCTTCTGACCGTGAAGGATATCTATGACTTTGCCTGTACCTGCAGCCTGGAAGATGTCGAGCCCGTCCTCTCGCGCCAGATCGAGTTGAATACCGCTATTTCCGACGAAGGGCTGCGACATGACTATGGAGCGAACATCGGCAAGGTTTTGCTGAAGACGGGCAATGATATCCGCACGAGAGCGAGAGCCAGGGCGGCGGCAGGTTCTGATGCGCGGATGAACGGCTGCGACATGCCTGTGGTGATCTGCTCCGGGAGCGGCAACCAGGGGATGACCGCATCGCTTCCGGTGATCGAATACGCCCATGCGCTCAAAGCAGATCAGGATAAGCTCCTCCGGGCCCTCCTGATTTCCAATCTGGTAACGCTTCACGCAAAAAGCGGGATCGGCAGGCTGTCCGCTTACTGCGGGGCAGTAAGCGCAGGAGCCGGCGCCGGCGCCGGGATCGCTTACCTGTATGGCGGGGATGAGGAGGATCTCGCCCATTCCATCGTGAATACGCTTGCCATTTCATCGGGAATCGTCTGTGACGGAGCAAAATCCTCCTGCGCAGCGAAAATCGCCATTGCGGTTGAGACCGGAATCTTCGGCTTTGAGATGTACCGAAATGGCCAGCAATTCTATGGCGGTGATGGTCTCGTCGTCAAGGGGGTTGAGAATTCCATTCATAATTTCAGCCGCCTCGGCCGCATCGGCATGCGCGAGACGGATCATGAGATCCTGTTGATGATGACTGAAAAATAAAAGTTTGTGCGGTTTCGCCTGAAATACGAGGAGTATCGGCCATGAGAAAGAAACAAAGCTATGCCTGGAGCAGCTTTTGCCTTGGTACCTGCTATTATCCGGAGCACTGGGACAGAGCGCTCTGGGAGGATGACATGAAGCGTATGCTGGACGCCGGCATCGGGACGATCCGGATCGCGGAGTTCGCATGGAGCAAGGTAGAGCCGGAGGAGGGCACATTTACCTATGCGTTTTTTGATGAATTTCTTGAGGTTGCCCGCCGTTTTGGCATGAAGGTGATCTTTGGAACCCCTTCCGCCACCCCTCCCGCCTGGCTGACAGAGAAGTATCCGGAGGTTCTGAACGCGCGGATCGACGGCGTCCTCTACCGGCACGGTATGAGAAGGCACTATAACTACAATTCTCCAAAGTACCGGGAACTGACCTCCAGGATCGTTGAGAAGCTGGGAGAACATTATGCGAAGCATCCGGCCATCATCGGATGGCAGATTGACAATGAGCTGAACTGCGAGACCGGCGAATTCTACTCCGGGAGCGACTCGGCAGCCTTCCGCATTTTCCTGCAGAAAAAATACAAAACCCTCGACGCGCTCAACGATGCCTGGGGCGCGGTGTTCTGGAACCAGACCTACACAGGATGGGAAGAGATCCACGTGCCGAGGCCGACCATCCACAACTCCACCAATCCTCATGAGATGCTGGATTATATCCGTTTCATTTCCGACAGCGCGGTCAGCTTCTGCCGCATGCAAAGCGACATTCTGAGAAACTATCTCAAGCCGGGCGACTTCATCACGACGAACGGAATGTTCGACAGGCTGGACAATCACCGGATGACAGATGAGGCATTGGACGTCTATACGTATGATTCCTATCCGAATTTCGCCTTCTGCCTGGATGCGGATCCAAAGGATCCGGAGAGCCTGAACGACCGCCGCTGGAGCCGGAACCTCACCGAAGTCCGGTCCATCTGCCCGCATTTTGGCATCATGGAACAGCAGTCGGGCGCAAACGGATGGAATACCAGGATGGAAGCGCCAGCCCCGAAACCCGGCCAGATGACGCTCTGGGTCATGCAGTCCATCGCCCACGGCGCGGATTATGTCAGCTTCTTCCGCTGGAGGACCTGCATTTTCGGAACCGAGATCTACTGGCACGGAATCCTGGATTATGATAACCGGGACAACCGGAAGCTTGCGGAAGTGAAGCAGATCCATAAGAGGATCCAGGCGATTGCCCCGGCTGCCGGCGTCGGGTTCAAGGCTGCGTTCGGTCTTGTGAGAGACTATGACAATCTCTGGGACAGCGATGTTGACCTGTGGCATCACAGACTGGCAAAACAGAGCGAATGCGGTATCTTCCGCGCCTCTCAGCTGACCCATACCCCGATGGATGAGGTCTTCCTGCTTGAGAGTACGGATGTGGAGGACTTATGTGCCTTCCCGCTCCTGTTCTATCCGCATCCGCTGATCCTGACGCAGAAGAGAGCTGATCTGCTGAAACAGTATGTGGAGCGGGGCGGAAC
>CAJOQO010000173.1 GCA_905236545.1 uncultured Lachnospiraceae bacterium | reverse complement strand
TGTGGGCATCAACGACCGACGATAACGCAGTGTATGAGCAATCAGACAAGCGAATGTGCCAGTTAATTAATATTCGGGGTACTAGTGTCCGACGCGTCAGGCTTGCCTGCAGGCGGCAGTACAAAGTATCTTCATTCCTTTTCCGTTTCACCACCCTGTCCGCTCTCAGACAGTTCAAACTGCCGGATCCGTTTATTGACCGATGGAACCGTGATCACGCTGTACAGGCCGGGTATGAAAAGGATGGTCAGCGGGAAACGGTAGACGGCATAGTACCCCGCCCCGATCATCGCAAGCAGAAACAGCGAGATCGGGAAATACCGGAATGCGCAGTACAAAGAACCGCGCAGGTACCAGCCAAAGGGCATCTCATACCTTGAGATCATCGGAAAAAGATAGCACGCGTTGATGACCACTGCCGCTGTCAGTACCAGGTACAGAGCACAGAACACCCATTGAACATGCCCGCTCATCTTTGCCCGGCAGATCCCAAAGTTCAGCAGAAAAACGAAGCCAAGGGCCATCGACAGCATCCAGTGGAGGCTTCCCATCTTCAGGCTGCTTTTCCAGGACCGCCAGAAGGCTTCTGTAGCGGTATCCCTGTCCTCATAGACAGAACGGTCAACCGCATAGTACAGCGCTGCCGCACTGGCTCCGACGGTGATGACCGGAAGGCTTCCGATCACCCAGTACACAGTGAGCAGCAAAACGTCAAATGCTTTGCTGCCCCATGTAAACACCGGCCCTCCGAAGCCGAATGCCTGTCCGAATCTCCCGTTTTTTCGATCTGCCATATTCTGGTCCTCTCATGCCTGCAGCCGATCTTCCGGGCGCACAGGATCATCTTTCACTTATCCGCTGCCCCGTCAAGGACAAAGCCATCCCTCATAAACAGCGGGATCTGCTCCAGCGGAGCCTGAACCTTCACCGTCTGCCCGCCTTCATACGTTTCGCCCGTCCAGTAACCGGTCCACGAAGAGCCCGCCGGAAGATATACTTCTCTCTCCCTCTGCCCTTCGTAAAGAACAGGCGCAACCAGAAGATCCGGGCCGAACAGGTAGGCGTCTTCCTTCTCCCATGCATTCTGATCCTGCGGGAAATCATAGAACAGCGGTCTCATGACAGGACTTCCCTTCTCATGTGCCTGCTTCATGAGTTCTCTGAGATACGGTCTCATCTTTTCCCTGAGGAACAGATAACTTTTCAGAATCTCATATACTTCTTCCGTGTAACTCCACACCTCATTCGGTGCTCCTGACAGGCAGGTTGCCCCACCGGTCGTTCCGACCTGAGGCTGGATCGGCCAGCGGTATCCGTGCAGTCTCATAACCGGGCAGAAGGTTCCATACTCAAACCAGCGAACCAGAAGCTCATGGAACTTCGGATCCCGCACATCAGCGCCGAAGAAACCGCCGATGTCTGTCGTCCACCACGGGATTCCGGCGATCCCCATATTCAGGCCGGCAGCAAACTGATCCCTGAGGCTCTCAAAGGAGGACATGATATCGCCCGACCATACCAGTGCCCCGTATCGCTGGGAACCTGCCCACGCACAGCGCAGAAGATTGATGATGTTCTCCTGTCCTTCCTTCTTCATCCCGTCAAAGAAGGTTTTCGCGTACATCACGGGATAGAGATTGCCCACCTGAACATCCGGCCCGAGGAAGTAACGGTAGTTATCGTAATCATAATAAGTATACTCCGGTTCCGCCTCATCCAGCCAGAACACCTTCACGCCCTTGCTGTAATAGTTCTGCTTCGCCTTCCCCCAGACATACTCCCGCGCCGCCGGATTCGTGGCATCAAAATGCAGCGTGTTTCCCTGGAAATCCATGGAGATCGGGTATCCCCTGTCACAGCGGATCAGCAGCCCTTTCTCCTTCATCTCCCGGAAGTTCTCACTCCTGTAATCGACGGTCGGCCAGATGGAAACCATCAGCTCGATTCCCATTTCCTTCAGCTCGGCAATCATCCCGTCGGGATCCGGCCAGTAGACCGGGTCAAATTTCCATTCTCCCTGCAGCGGCCAGTGGAAGAAATCCACAACGATGACAGAGATCGGAAGACCGCGTTTCTTATATTCCCGCGCAACCTGCAGGAGTTCTTCCTGGGTCTGGTAACGCAGCTTGCACTGCCAGAAGCCCATCGCATACTCCGGCATCATCGGAACGGTGCCGGCAACGGATGCATAGGCCTCTTCTATCATAGCAGGAGAATCGCCCGCTGTGATCCAGTAATCAAGCTTTTTCGTGGACTCTGCCTCCCACGTGGTGATATTCTTTCCGAAGTTCACACGTCCGACCGCCGGATTGTTCCACAAAAAGCCGTATCCCAGAGAAGAGATCAGAAACGGAACACTGGCCTGGGAGTTCCGGTGTGCCAGCTCAAGATCCATTCCCTTCAGATCCAGATAAGGCTGCTGGTACTGGCCCATCCCATAGATTTTCTCAGAAGGATTCGAGATAAAGCGAACCTTCAGCGCATACTCGTCGCCGCCGGTCAGCGGCTTGAATTCCCTGGCATCAATCATCAGGGAACTGGTGGTAGATCCGTGCATGTCATTTTTGTTGCGCAGATATTCCTCCAGCAGCAGCTGTCCCTTTTCATTGCGATACTCAATCTTTCCGATATTGTTGACGATGGCGGTGATCTTTCCGTTGGTGATGGTCGCCCTGAGCGGCTCGATCCGGATCACACTGTCCGTATGCGGCACTTCCTCCTGAAGCGCCCACCGTTCCTGGGGCATAACAGCACATAACGTCGATGTAACGCGGAAGCTGTTCTCCCCCCACGGAGTGATGAAGAGCCTCTCCGCCCCCAGCTGATAGCACAGCGCTCCGTCTTTTTCACAGAAGCTTCCGTACAGGCGGCTTTGTTCATTCACCACCTCCGGCGCATTGGTTCCCATGGTATTGATGATCGTTTGTCCTTCCATTTTACCGCCCTCTCTTTATTCTTTCACTGCGCCGGCCGTCATGCCGCCGACGATATATTTCTGCAGGAAGATGAACATGATGATAACCGGGAGCACCAGGATCGCCCCGTATGCCATGATACAGTTCCACTTTGTTCCGTATTTGCTCTGGAACTTGTGAATGTTCGCGGTCAGCGGACGCATCTCCGGCTTCACGTTGAATGTCATGGTGTACATCAGATCATTCCATCCATTCAGGAAGGAGATCGTGATGATGGTGATGATACCGGTCTTGACCGCAGGGATCATCACAAGGAAAAATGACTTGATGGAGTTGCAGCCGTCGATTCTGGCTGCCTCATCCAGGGTAACCGGCACACTCTTGAAGTAGGGTCTCAGGGTAACCACCGCAAATGGCACCGAGCCTGCCGCGATCGCGATCGGCGGAGCGAAAAATGTGCCGAGCAGATGCATTTTATTGAAGGTCAGATACATCGGCGTCAGCATCAGGGATGCCGGCAGCATCTGGGCAACCAGGAAGATCAGCAGAAATGCCTGATATCCCTTCAGCTTATAGCGTCCCATTCCATAGGCGGCGGGAATCCCGAAGAGAACGGTCAGCACCATCGTCAGGAATCCATTGATAAAGCTGTTTCTCAGAGACTCCAGGAAGTTTTTGTCTCCCAGGTTCGCCATCCACGGATCAACAGTAAACTCATGGGGGAAAAATGTCAGCGTCTTTCCGAAGGTCTCCATGTCTGACTTAAAGGAGATCTGGAGCATCCAGTAGATCGGAAACAGGAAAAGGATGCCAAGCAGAACTGCAATCAGACACAGGCGAAAGTTCCTTCTCCCCTCTTTCGTGTGGAAAAAATATCCTTTGTTCTTCCTGGTATTCATTCGTCCTTCTCTCCTTTCACGATCAGCACAAGATACAGGATGCCGATGACCATCAGGCACAGGAACAGTACGATCGCAACCGCGGAGCCTTTCGAGAACTGGTACTGCGTAAAGGACAGCGTATAGGAGTAGGTTCCCAGTACATCCGTTGAGTTCAGGGGGCCGCCCGACGTCATGATGAACATCAGGTCAAACGCGCGGAAGGTATAGATGAATCCAAGCATCAGTACTGCCAGGATCGCATCCTTCATCAGGGGCAGTGTGATGAGGAAGAACTGCTGCATCTTCGAAGCCCCGTCGATCGCCGATGCCTCGTATACGTCTTCGGGAACGTTGGACAGTCCGGAGATCAGAAGAAGCATATTGAACGGGATTCCTACCCAGCAGTTCATGATGACAACCGCAACCATGGCGGTCGCTGTCGAAGTCAGCCATGGAAGAGGTCCTGCCCCAAACCAGGACAGTATCTTATTGATCAGTCCATCCTGAAGAAACAGGTTCTGTCCCAGCAGGCCGGTTACCGCCATCGGCATCATGTACGGAATCAGCATCAGACCGCGGATCGGCCCGGCCAGCGTGAATTTCTTATAGAAGAACAGGGCGAGCAGATAGCCGATCGTAAACTGGAAGACCAGGCTTCCGAGGGTGAAAATGAAGGTGTTTTTCAGAATAAGGAGAAAGGTCGGGTTGCTGAACAGCTCTTTATAGTTCTGAAACCCGATGAATACGGAAGTTCCTTTCGCCAGATTCTGAACATTGGTGTCTTTAAAGCTCAGAATAAAGTTATAGACGATCGGATATCCGACCACCAGGATCATATAGATGACACCCGGGAGGATGAATCCGTATCCTTCCATATCCCTTTTTGTGCCCCTGGTCCTGGTCTTTTGTTTTGCGATAGCAGCCATGGCAGCGTCCTCTCTTAGAAAGAGTGCCGGCCTTTTCTGGCCGGCACTCCGCCTGTATCATTGGTATTTCACGATTCTCAGATTCCTGTGTGCCACGCACCCGTTACTGTTCCGGAAGCGGATTCTCCTCAAGGATCGGAGCGATCACTTCATTCGCGGCTGCAAGCGCGTCCGCTGCCGATTCGCCATTCAGGAATACCTTCTGGGCTGCGGTATAGATCTGCTCGGAGATCGTCGGCCACTCAGCGTGCGGGCCTCTTGCCAGAGCGTAGTTCATCTCTTCCTGGAATGTCTCGAAGCCTTCCTCCTCGTAATCGTAAACCGGCTCTGCGTCAGATCTGATCGGAAGCTTTCCGGCCTGGGTTGCCCACTTTGCTTCTTCCTCTGCGCTCATGAACCACTTCAGGAACTTCACGGCTTCTTCCGTGTTCTTGCAGCCAGTGCAGATACCGAAGTTCTCGCCGCCGATCGTGGAGCTGCTCGTTCCTTCGTCACCGGTCGGAAGCAGAGCTACCTTATACTCAAATGCTCCGTTGACATCCGCTTCGATCGTAGCAAGCTGCCAGGTTCCAAGCTCTTCCATCGCTGCCTTGCCGGCGCAGAACTGGTTGTAGGCGTCTGCCTGTGTCCAGTTGACACACTCGGAGCTCATCTGCCCGTTCGCAACGAATCCGCCCAGGATATCGAGGCCGATCGCCGCATCCTCTGCCGTCAGGTCGCTCAGGGAAGTCTTGGTTCCGTTATGGGTCGCAACGATCCACGGAAGCAGCTGGAAGGTACCCTCTTCGGTGGAAACCGCACTCATGGAGAAACCGTATCTGCTCTGTGACTCATCCGTTGTCGCTTCGACTGCCGCCTTGAAGTCTTCCAGGTTCGTCGGGATCTCATCGATTCCGGCTTCCGCCAGTGCATCCATATTCACAGCCAGGCACAGGCAGTTTGAATTCTGCGGAAGTCCGTAGATATTGCCGTCGGCGTCCTTGCAGGAGGACAGCGGGCCCGGATAGAAGTTTTCGATCTCTTCCCAGTCCGCGAACTGATCCGTGACATCCTCGAACACGCCGAGGGCAATGTATGATTCCATATCGGGGGAGTCAACCATTCCGATGTCCGGAAGCTCGCCGGAAACAGCGCCGATGGTGTACTGGTTCATCAGCTCCTGACGGGATACATAAGTCGGATTGATATAGACCTCATCCTGCAGCTCATTGTACTCGTTGCAGAAGTCGATGATCGCCTGTGCATCCGCTGAGGAATCAAAATAATGCCACAGGGTCAGTTCCTCAGCACCCTTGTCATTGGGCTTCAGATCCGTTGAAGCCGCGTCGTCCGCGAGTACCGGAACGGCCATCGAGGTTACCATCGCTGCTGACAGCAAGACAGAAAACAGTTTTCTCTTCATAACTTAGCCTCCTTCGCATCACTTATTATGCACTTTGCATAACAATTGTTTCTCGTATCTGTACCATATCATCGCATTCACGACAAAACAACCCACCGTTTTAGACAGTGGGGGAATAATCTAAGCTATGTTTTTAATAATCGGAGTAATATTTTAAGATAATCCGTCGATATGCCAACTGGCCATTGCTGTTCGCGGGCAGCCTTGTCCGCCCTGTCAGCGGCTTTTCATCCGGCATCAAATGACAAGGCAGCCGGAAAGTGCTGCACCAGACACGGACTACGGGATCAGAACTACGGGATCAGATATTTCTCCCGCAGTCTTCCGGTCATTTCTTCGCCGACTCCCAGGGCTTCCCGCAGATATCCGTCCATATCGCCATATTTCCCGGAAACGGTATTGTAGAAGGAATCGATGTATGCGGAATTCACGCCCAGCAGATAGTTCATCGATTCATCTGCCGCATCGCTGTCCGTCCCCGCCTGCCTTTTCACAAACTGCGTAAGGGCATGGATATCCTCTGACAGATATTTCTCTGTAGCCATATAGTCCGCCATGACAGCCTCGCGCGGAACGCCCAGGATCTCTTCCACGATCACGGATGCGATTCCGGCCCTGTCTTTTCCCGCCGTGCAATGCCACAGGACTCCGCCCTCCGCTTCCGCAAGCAGACTGATAAACCGCGAGAACTGTTTCGAGCAGAACTCATCCGCAAATTCCCTGTACATCCGGCACATATAATCATATGCCTCACGCGGTTTCAGCAGCATGGATCCGATCAGTTTTTCGTCTGCCTGCTCTTCCCTGGAGATGCCTGCCTTCAGGCTGTCCAGGACCGGAATATGGATGCTCTGTACTCCGGAAAGCTCCGTATCCGGCTTTTCCATCCTTTCCCTGTCTGTTCTGAAATCAATGATGGTACGGATGGAGGCCCGGATCTGCTCCGCGTCAGCCGGATCCAGGTCAGACAGCTGTCCGGAACGGAACAGGCATCCTCCGCGAATCCTGCGGCCGTCCGAGGTCTTCATGCCTCCGAGGTCTCTCGTATTGTGAAGCATATGATACTCTGTACGCATTTTTCATCCTCCATTTCCTCTCACGTTCTGATCCGTATCACCCGCTCCCTGCAGCCGCGAGAACCGCAAACCCGATAATCGCGGCAAGTGTTGAAACATTATCTCAGCGTTTCCCTCCTCATTCTTACCTCAGCCCATCGAATCCAAGCTGTCTGCAGGCTTCATACAGAGCAATCGCGCAGGACGAGGCCAGATTCAGCGAACGCTCCCCCTCCGCCATGGGAATACGGACACAGTATTCCGGAGCCGCATCCAGGAGATCCTCCGGGATGCCGGCGCTCTCCTTTCCGAACATCAGGTAATCTCCATCGCGGAACGAAGCCTCACTGACGGGTCTGTCCGCTTTGGTGGTCAGATACCAGATTCTGGCACCCGGATGCGAGGAAAGAAACGCTTCAAAGCTGCTGTATTCTGCGGGGGCAAGACGGGGCCAGTAGTCCAGGCCGGCCCGTTTCAGAAAACGGTCATGCGTGATGAAGCCAAGCGGGTGGATCAGATGCAGCGAAGCCCCCATGCAAAGACAGGTTCTGCCGATCGCACCCGCGTTTCCGGGCTGTTCAGGTTCATGAAGGACGATCCCTATGCTCATGTCTTAACTCTCTCCCGCCAACCGGCTCTCTTCATCATTTCCCTCCGGGCTCTTCCTGCGGCTGTCCGCCGCTGTGTCACGCCATGATCCGCCGCCGCCCTGATCCGGTATGAGCAGAACACGCCGCTGCGTGATCTCGAAGGGACATGAATCCACTGCCGCCCTGCAGGTATCCAGTGTCTTCTGCATCTTCCGGATCATGTTCTCAATCATGGTCTGGATCTCCGGCTCGCAGGGAAGAACATTTACGAGAAATGCATCCTTTGTGACAACAACATCACGCACAGCCCTGTGCCGCTTGTGAAAGGCAATTTCCGACTCGGTCGACAGGGACTCCATATCATAGAGCAGTGCAGGGTTTCTGTCCGCAGCAACATCGATCTCATCAGCCAGGCGAATCACTGCCGCCAGATAGGGCAGACAGATCTGATTGCCGTCCGGCAGCATCCATCGTTCCGGAAACTGAGAGCGGTCAAACAGATCCGTACGCCTGTGTCCGCGACACACCTGAACGATGGCAAAGGCATGCTCCGGAGACGGTATGTCAAACAGCCGGACATACTTCCTGATAAAACAGGCACTGAACTCCTGGTGAAAGTCCCGGATGATCTCGGCAGCGGAAGCATCCGGATGCGTCTGTATATAATCACCCTTTGGGATCTGTTCTGTGAATTCCCGGTATTGTTCCATGGAGATCCCCATTCCCACATCATGGAGATAGCAGGCAGTCAGCAGGACATAGATGGAATCCGCATCAAGCCGGGCTGTCTGATCCGGTCCGATCAGCCGGTTGCAGAAATCGATCACGTTGATGCTGTGGAGCGCAGAATGATCCGTAAACTCCGGAAAGATCCGCCTGAAACGGAACAGAATCTCCTGAAGGGCAAACACCGTATCGGTAAAACACTGATGCAGTCCGGGATCGAGTTCCTTCAGTCTCTTTTCCAGTAAGAACTGGCCCGAAATCCCGTCATGAAGCATTCTGTCATTCCCTGTATCGCTCCTGACCATTATCTCTCATCCTCCACTACCATCGTCAGCACATTCATGCCCAGCAGGTTCTGATATTCCACATCACGCGCCATTCCAAGAACCATACGGATCCCGATATGGGAGAACGGCTCCGCGTCAGACATATGCTGCGCCCACTGAATGGGGTTGAACGGAATGCAGTCATCCCGCACCCGCAAAAAGATCTTTCCTTTTCCCACGATCCTCGCGATAATATCGATGCTTCGGGAACTTCTCCCGCTGCGGAATCCATGCCGGACAATATTTCCGGCCATCTCCTCAATACACAAAGCACTGAAAAGAGCTGTCATGCCGGATATTTCATGAGAAGAGCAAAAGGAATGGACTTCCCGTGACGCTTCCGATACCTCCTCCATATTCCGGACCGTAAGAGCAACATGGGGTTTCTCCGGTTCCGGGAAAACCTGTGGAAGGAGAAGACATTCAGACAGCGAGGACGGGATGTGCCCGCAGCATTTCACACTGTAAAGAGGCCCCAGAGATGCTGTAAGAACGATTCCCAGAACAAGCGAAATCCATACTCCCTCCGCGCCCAGAAAAGGAGTCAGGATGGCGGCCGGAACGACCATGCTCACGAGTCCGTCAAAAACCGAAACCAGATTGACGAATGCCTTCCGGCGCAAAGCCTGGAAATAACCGGATGTAAAGCTGCATATCAGAACAAAGGGGATACAGACACTGTAAAGAGAAAACAGACGCCTGGTCACGTAGAAAACCTCACTTGTACGATCTGTAATAAAGATTCCCGCCAGATCGCCCGCAAACAGAAGCAAAAGGATGCCGATCAGGATACAGACAGCCATGACCCGGGTAAAAACGATGCGAAACAGTCCCCGGATCGACGCAGCGTCCTCCTCTCCGATGAATACACTCGTCAGCATGCGGACGACGGAGCCGGTTCCCATCGGAATACAGATCAGAAGAATCGTGACCATGTTAAATGCGCTCATGGCGGAGAGCCCGGTATTGCCGGCATAGGCAAGCAGCAGCCTGTTGATGATCAGATACCGGATGGCAAGGCAGAAAACAAGAAGAGCGCCCGGAAAACCCGTCGTCATCATCTCGCCAAAAGCGCTCCAGAGAATCTCGGAAAAGCGAAAAGACAGCAGGGAATCCTTCTTCAGAAAAGGAATGATCAGCACGATCAGATAGAGCCAGTTGCTCACGGACGTCGCAAGCGCAAGCCCGAAGAGTCCCATATGAAGCTTCGTAACAAACAGAAGATCAAAGAGAATATTGGATCCGGTCATCACTGCCATTCCCGCATAGCTTCGCTTAAAACAGGACTGCATCTGCAGAAAAGCTGCAAGCTGCTGTGCCAGGAGCATCGGGATGATGCCGAAGGCATACCCTCTTTCATAAGACATCAGGGCTCTCTTCAGAACCGGCGTACCGGCTCCCATCAGGGCAGCGGAAGGGCCCGCCGCTATGGAATTGGCAATCGTCAGGAAGATGCCTGCCAGAACAGTAATCGCAAGGTTCAGGGAAAAGATGCCTCTTGTCCTGGAATGATCTCCCTGTCCGAGAGATGTCCCGCAAAGAACAGCAGAGCCTCCGATCAGTACAGCCCCCACTGCCTCAAAGATCCGTTCCATGGAACTGAAAAGACCGATCACGCCAACCGCGTCTGCACCGATAAACCGCCCTGCTACAGCTCCATCTGCAATCGCGTTGATGGAGCCTGAGGCAATGATCAGAACCTGTACAGGCAGCAGCCTGAAAAAGAGGGTCTGCAACACCTTGTTGTTCTTACGCTTACCGATTGACATAGCCAGACTGAAATCTCCCGTATCCAAAAACCTTTCACAGCGCCCTTTCACCGCCGGCAGGCCTGCCCCGGCTTCAGGACTTTTTATCCATCTATCATGTTTATTGGTAATGATTCAGCACTCCCTGGATGAAGAAGAAGTGTTCTGAACAATGGGGTTCTGAATCGTTATACATATTGTAACACATACTTAATGGCAGATGCAT
>CAJOQO010000172.1 GCA_905236545.1 uncultured Lachnospiraceae bacterium | reverse complement strand
GAGTGGGGAGCGGCGGGCCTGATGGAGGATCTGTCCGTGCTCTGGGATGAGGAGACGCAGAGCGAGTATCGTCCGGAGATGAAGGATGCCGCAAGGAACCGGGAAGGTGTGTGGTACGCGGTTCCGATCTTCCGGGATCTCTATACGATGGCGATCAATTATGAGATGTTCGCGGAGGCCGGTGCGCTCCAGTATCTGAACGAGGAGGCGCATTCCTGGAAGGATAACGGGTTCATCGACTGCGTGCTGCGTGTGCATGATACGCTGGATCAGTCGGGTGCGGCCAACAGCGTGGTCGGAAGAGTCTATTGCAAAGACCAGACCGGACAGAGAGCGTTCATGTGCTTCGTATCGAATTTCTTCAAAACCGGCCTGATCGATGAGTATCGTTCCTCTTATCAGATCAACAAATCGAAGATCCGCAATGTGTTCGGAACGCTTAAGGCGCTGGTCGGGAAGGGGATCGAATTCGCCCCGGAGATGGACGGCGACGAGGAAAATGAGGCGTTTCTGCGCGGGGATCTGTTCCTGACCTTTAACTGGAACGCGGCAAAGCAGAAGGCTGCCGCGGATGCCGGGTTTACCTCGTTCCCCATGATGTACCCGAACGATAAAAATGTCCCGACCCTGACCGGGCCGATCGGCGCCCTTGGCGTTGTGAAGAAGACGGGGGAGGCGCAGAAGGAGCCTGCAGGAGATAACGCTGAATCTTCAGAGGATGGCGGCAGGACACAGGCTGCGGTTACATTCGTAGAATTCCTGATGAAGGACAGGGATGCATACCGGGACGCGGTACTGGCCTCCGGCTGTTTCGCGGCGCGGCGCAGGCTCGGCACGGAGGAATTCACAAAGCTGTACGGCGATGATGAGACCATGGCGCTGTATGAGATCCTGAATGAGTACTATGAGAACTATGATCCGACGATGGAGCTGTTTCCCCGGTTTGAGGAAGCCTGGCCGCAGATGATCCGTGACATAGCGGACGGCGTAAAGGTCAAGAAGGTGACTTCGGCTCTGGAGGAGGAATTGAATAACGCTCTCGAGGAGGAGTACGGGATCCATCCGATCAATATGGAGGGTGAGGAAGACGCATAGCAGAACGTAGATCTGATACAGATGCCTGGCAGAACAGAGATATGAAACAGATCCCTGGCAGAACACAGACAGACACAGCGATGCATGGCAGAATATAGATATGATGCAGCGATGCATGGCAGATCATAGATATGACACAGTGACGCATAGCAGAACAGAGTTATGATACAAGCGGCGTATAGCAGAGCAGATATGCCGCGGAACAAATGCATTGAGACAAAGCAGAGGACTGCGGTGAAAATCATTTTGCCGCAGTCCTCTGCTTTTATCTCAAAATGTTACAGAATCTTTACAATATGCCGGGCAAAACACTTGACCTGACACTGATTTGGAATTAGAATGTGCTTACATTCATATTTGTCGATTTGAACAAAACAAACAATGAGGACGCCGGGAACAGAAGCTGCGAAGCAGCGGCGGATGCGCGGCAGTGTAAGACGGTTCCCGGTCTGTGGGGAAGGAACCGTGAATCGTAGCGAATCGTTCTGATTCCGGGATTTGACATCTTGAAGGGAGTAACGGTGTGATTGGGAAGAAGAGAGTAATCAGGCGTTCCATTCTGTGTCTGGTCGCGGCGATGGTGATACTGACGGCTGCGGTTCCTGCTTTGCGCGGTGAATCATCGATTGCCTGGGCAGCGAAAAAGACTTCGAAGAAGTCCAAGGCGTCAGAGAAGAAAAAGAATGGATTCGTAAAGAAGTACGGAAACTGGTATTACTACATTGACGGCAAGAAGCAGACAGGCTGGTTTACGGTCGGCAAACGTGAATTTTACGCGTACAGGAAGGGCAATAAGTACCGCAAGGGAAAGCTTCTGACCGGATGGCATAACCTGAAGGGGGTGGATTACTACTTCCGGGTTGAAGGGAAAAAAGGCGTGATCTGTTCCCTTGCGGCTGACGGCGTTGCGAAGGTGAACGGAATCAAGTGCATCTTTGACAGCAATTGCCAGATTGTGGGCTGCAAGTATGCCGGAAGCACCAAAGGATTCGTCAATAAGGTTGGCGAGATGGCCCGGATGAATCAGGCGAAGAACAACATTCTTGCTTCCCTGGTGGTTGCGCAGGCCTGCCTGGAAACCGGCTTCGGCGCCAATATCTATGGGAACAATCTCTTCGGCATCCGGGAAGGCTCCGGCTACCGCACCTATGACAGCTGGGAGGAGAGCATTGAGGACTATGTAGAGTTCATGCGAACCTATATTCCGGGTATCTTCGGAGTGCGCGATTCGGATACCGCCTGTTACATCATAGGGCGGTCGGGCTACGCCGAAGCGGGAGGATATGGAGACCTGCTGATGTCCATCATCAATGAAAACAATCTGTACCGGTTCAACCGGTAAGGAGTAATCTTCCTTCAGTCTTCTTCCTCAGTCCGGACGACATACATGGACTGCAGGCGGCTGGGATCGATCTGTCTTCCTTTTTCGTCCCTGAGCCGGTAGCAGTAGATCTTGACGATCGAGCCTCCGTGCGCGCCCCAGTTATCGGACCATCTGGTTCCCGGAAATGCGGGGTCGCCGATCACGAGATCGTCCTTCGTTGCGTGGTCGACAAAGATGTAATGGCCGCCGGAGCTGTACTCGAGTCCCTGATAGTTTGTGACGGTGCCGAGACAGCAGACCACGCAGAAATATCCTTTCCGCTTGATGAAGGAGCGGATCAGATCGATCACTTCCTTCGTATCGGAGCATTTTGAGACAGCGGCCTGGCCGTCGTAATAGTTTTCGTAGTTTCCCTCTTCGACATATTCGACACGGCCGTCCGTCAGGGCGCTGATCGAGCGCGGATCGAAGTAGCCGGTGCCTTCCTGCGCAAGACCTTTGGAGGCGCATTCCATGGCGAATTCCCACGCGGTATCGGTGAGCGGGTTTTTGAGCCCCATCTTGCAGAGCATAAAAAAGGTCGCATAGTAGCTGCAGCCCATCATCGACAGCGGCGAAGAGCCGTTCACGGACAGCTCGCTGTTTTCTTCGAAGCTCTCTCTTCGCTGCGTCCAGGTGGCAAGGTCTCCCCGCACCATTCCAACCTCTGCTGTCTTTTCTGCGTCATAGGCACATGCTGTCCCTGCACATGGCAATGCCAGGGCGCCTGAGAGTGCGACTGCTCCCAGGATCTTTGAGAAACGTCCCCTTATCATATTCTCTTTTCTCCCCATTTTCTGCCGCCTGAGCGGCGCATCCCTTTTTATCAGGCCCGGTTGAAGGTCCGGACACATGGATCTGCTGCAGCAATTACCGAAAGTGATTTGCAGGCAGCTGCAGAAACCACGATTTGCAGTCAGACGTATTCTCCGCGGCCGCCCTTAACAGCCGGGAGAATCTCCTTTCATGAAACCATGGAAGACCATGCATCGAACATTTGAACAATCAAAGCCTTTTATGTAACTGTAACTATAGCACTTCTTTGTATTGTTTGGAAGTCTATCCGATGATAAAATGACCGTAACTATTTCAGCACCCCCATTGCTCAGAACACTACGTGTTCGGTGCTGAATCATTACAAATGATCACGCGAAGTTACCACGAAAATTGTTCCACCTGTGCGGTTGGATCACTATCGTGATCCAACCCCTCTACCCTCATTCGCAAAACCCGCGCTTCGCAAAGCTCAGCGCTACT
>CAJOQO010000171.1 GCA_905236545.1 uncultured Lachnospiraceae bacterium | reverse complement strand
ATCTTGGCGTGGAGCTGAAGAACAATGTCAAGAGGGCTTGGTGGCAGAAGTTTGTGCAGGAGAGTCCGTACAACGTCGGCGTTGACTGCGCGATCCTCATGAACAGCCAGACGTGGGTTGCGTCCGGCCATATCGGAGGGTTTTCCGATCCATTGATGGACTGCAGGGAGTGCCATGAAAGATTCCGCGCGGATCAGCTGATCGAGAACTACTGCAAGGAGAAAGGAATCGTTCCTGATAAGAACGTTGACGCGATGAGCCATGAGGAGATGAAGGCCTTTGTCGAGGACAACAACATCCCCTGCCCTTCCTGCGGAAAGCATGATTTCACTGATATCCGTCAGTTCAACCTGATGTTCAGGACCTTCCAGGGGGTGACGGAGGACGCGAAGAACACGGTGTACCTGCGTCCCGAGACGGCACAGGGGATCTTCGTCAATTTCAGGAATGTCCAGAGGACGTCCCGCAGGAAGATTCCGTTCGGAATCGGCCAGATCGGAAAGTCCTTCCGGAATGAGATTACACCCGGAAACTTTACCTTCCGGACCCGTGAGTTTGAGCAGATGGAGCTGGAGTTTTTCTGCAGGCCGGGCACCGATCTGGAGTGGTTCGATTACTGGAGAGGCTTCTGCAGAGACTGGCTGAAAACGCTCGGAATCAGGGACGAGGAGCTGAGACTGCGTGATCACGATCCTGCAGAGCTGGCGTTCTATTCCAAGGCGACGACAGACATCGAATTCCTGTTCCCGTTCGGATGGGGAGAGCTGTGGGGCATAGCCGACAGAACGGACTATGACCTCACGCAGCATCAGAACACCTCCGGACAGGACATGAGCTATTTTGACGATACGACGAATGAGAAATATATCCCGTATGTGATCGAGCCGTCCCTCGGCGCCGACAGGGTAGTGCTTGCCTTCCTGTGCGCGGCTTACGATGAGGAGGTGCTGGACGAGGAAAAGAACGATGTCAGGACGGTGCTTCATTTCCATCCTGCCCTGGCTCCGGTCAAGATCAGCGTCCTGCCCCTGAGCAAGAAGCTTTCTGACGCGGCGTCGAAGATCTGTGAGACGTTGTCCCGGAAATATAACTGTGAGTTTGACGACAGAGGCGCGATCGGAAAGCGTTACCGCAGGGCCGACGAGATCGGGACGCCCTTCTGCGTAACCTATGATTTTGATTCGGAGACGGATGGATGCGTGACGATCCGCGAACGTGATTCCATGGAGCAGGTCCGCGTGAAGATCGAGGAGCTCGACCGGTGGTTTGACGGGAAGTTCTCCTTCTGAACCATCTGCCATTGCCCCGGTCCGCATCGGTTTTTCACGGGTACCGGGATACAGGCTGATCGCAATAAGGAACTGTCTTTGGGCTGTCCGGTCCGGCCGGACCGGAACCGGGCAGGATGAGGCGGATCCCGAGAGATAAGAAACAGAAAGTTAAAACAGTGGCCGCATTATTATTGAAAGGAGTAACAGTCATGAATGTATCACCGCTTCAGGAGGCACGTTATGAATACACCCCGAAACTTCCCGGGATGCTCAGGAACGGGATTTCGGAGATCTGTGTAAATGAGGGGGAAGCTACGCAGAGTGTGGCGGACCAGGACAGGATCAGGGAGCTGTTTCCGAACACATACGGAAAGAAGGAGATTACCTTCAGCAAAGGCGCGAATACTTCTGAGGCAAAAAAGCAGGTTGTAGGCGTGATTCTTTCCGGCGGGCAGGCGCCCGGCGGACACAATGTCGTCAGCGGCCTGTATGATGCGCTCAAGGCGACGAACAGTGAGAATGTTCTGTACGGCTTCAAGGGAGGCCCGAGCGGACTGCTTGAGGATGATTACCTGATCTTTGACGACGAATATATTGATCAGTTCCGCAATACGGGAGGCTTCGATATCATCGGCTCCGGAAGAACCAAGCTTGAGACCGAGGAACAGTTTGAGGTCGCCACTGAGGTGTGCAGGAAGCATGGCATCACTGCCATCGTGATTATCGGCGGCGATGATTCCAATACGAACGCCGCGGTTCTTGCGGAGTACATGGCGGCAAAGAATACCGGCGTGCAGGTGATCGGATGCCCGAAGACCATCGACGGGGATCTGAAAAACGACGATATCGAGGCGTCCTTCGGATTCGATACCGCCACCAAGACCTACAGCGAGCTGATCGGAAACATCGAGAGAGACTGTAATTCCGCGAAAAAGTACTGGCATTTCATCAAGGTTATGGGGCGTTCCGCTTCCCATGTCGCGCTGGAATGCGCGCTTGAGACGCAGCCGAATGTCTGCCTGATCTCTGAGGAGGTCGCCGAGAAGAAGATGTCCCTGTCCCAGATCGCGGATCAGATCGCGGACTCTGTGGTGAAGAGAGCGGAGAACGGCCTGAACTACGGCGTTGTGATCATCCCTGAGGGTGTTGTCGAGTTTGTTCCGGAGTTTTCCGCGCTGATCTCCGAGATTAACGAGATGCTGGCCGGAAGCAAGGCGGATGCGTTCAATGCGCTTCCTGACTGGGACGCGAAGTATGCATTTATCAGCAAAGGACTGAGCGGGGAGTCCATGAAGGTCTTCGAGATTCTTCCGCAGCCGATCCAGCAGCAGCTGTTCCTTGACAGGGATCCGCACGGCAATGTACAGGTTTCCCTGATCGAATCCGAGAAGCTGTTCTCCGCGCTTGTCGGAGCCAGGCTCGAGGAGAGAAGAGCCGCAGGCACTTACAGGGGCAAATACTCGCCGCTGCATCATTTCTTCGGATATGAGGGAAGATGCGCGTTCCCGTCCAATTTTGACGCGGACTACTGTTATTCTCTGGGTTACAATGCGTTTATGCTGATTCAGTATGGATACACCGGATACCTGTCCAAGGTTTCCAATCTTTCCAGGCCTGCTGACGAGTGGGTAGCCGGCGGCATGCCGATCACCAAGATGATGAATATGGAGAGAAGACATGGAGAGGACAAGCCTGTGATCCGCAAGGCTCTCGTGGAACTGGACGGCGCTCCGTTCAAGTACTTTGCGGCGCACAGAGGAGAGTGGGCAGAGAAGACCTGCTATACCTTCCCGGGCGCGATTCAGTATTTCGGGCCGTCTTCGGTCTGTGATATCACGACCAGGACGCTGGCACTTGAAAAAGGAATGTAAGGGATCATCCTGACCACTTTACGACAGACACAGGGCTTTTGAGCGGCAGACTTTCAGGAGTCGGAGCGAAGAAGCCCTGTGTCTGTCAGAAAAGGCAGCCGGGGTGTGATCTGAAACCCGGAAGGCATCAGGCAGAGCCTTTTTCTTATGGGCAATGTGGACAAAGCCCTGTTCGTCCCTTATAATGTTTAAATCAGATGCAACAGTCTGCCGCCGGCAGGCTGAATCGTTATCATTACTTAATCTCAACACAGGAGGGTTGAAAATGGCAACAAAGTACGTGTATATGTTCACGGAAGGCAATGCCAGCATGAGGAATCTGCTGGGTGGCAAGGGAGCCGGCCTTGCAGAGATGACGGGACTCGGGCTTCCGGTTCCTCAGGGCTTCACGATCACGACAGAGGCCTGCACAAAGTATTACGAAGATGGCCGTCAGATCAATGATGAGATCATGGGCCAGATCCGTGAGGGGATCGACAAGATGGAGCAGATCACCGGCAAGAAGTTCGGTGACCGTGAGAATCCGCTGCTTGTCTCCGTTCGTTCCGGCGCGCGTGCATCTATGCCCGGCATGATGGATACCATCCTGAACCTCGGACTGAATGAGGATGTTGTGAATGTTCTTTCCGAAAAGAGCGGCAATCCCCGCTGGGCCTGGGACTGCTATCGCAGGTTTATCCAGATGTTCTCGGATGTCGTCATGGAGGTCGGCAAGCAGTATTTTGAAGAGCTGATCGATGAGATGAAGAGCCGCAAAGGCGTCACACAGGACATCGAGCTGGATGCGGATGATCTGAAAACCCTTGCAAACCAGTTCAAGGCAGAATATAAGTCAAAGCTCGGGAAGGATTTCCCGGATGATCCGAAGGAGCAGCTGGTCGAGGCGATCAAGGCTGTCTTCCGTTCCTGGGATAACCCGCGCGCGAACGTATACCGCCGTGACAATGATATTCCCTAT
>CAJOQO010000170.1 GCA_905236545.1 uncultured Lachnospiraceae bacterium | reverse complement strand
TTCTGGACAAAGTTCCTGCATGATATCGGAGTTATCGATTTTGATGAGCCGTTTACCAAGCTCTTCAATCAGGGCATGATCACCGGCAAAAACGGCATCAAGATGTCGAAGTCGAAGGGAAATGTCATCAGCCCGGATGATCTGGTAGAGAGCTATGGCTGTGACAGCCTGCGTATGTATGAGCTCTTTGTCGGTCCGCCGGAACTGGATGCGGAGTGGGATGACAGGGGAATCGACGGGGTCTACCGTTTCCTTTCCAGATTCTACAACCTGGTCATGGAGAATAAGGATAAGACGGATTTTGTCCCGAGCCGTGAGATGGTACGGGTTCATCATAAGATGATCGATACCATCAGCCGCCGGTTCGAGGGATTCTCCCTGAACACGGTTGTCTCCGGATTCATGGAGTATACAAACACGCTTGTCAGGCTGAATCAGGCAGAGGGCGGGGTCGATCATAAGACCCTTGAGGATGCCGTTCAGATGCTTGCTCCGTTCGCGCCGCATATCGGCGAAGAGCTGTGGAGAGAACTCGGACATACGGATTCCGTATTCCATCAGGCGTGGCCTGTGTGCGACGCGGAGGCGATGAAGGATGACGAGGTGGAATATCCTGTCCAGATGATGGGCAAGACGAAAGCCGTCATCAAGCTTCCGGTGGATGTCTCGAAAGAAGAGGCGCTCGCAAGGGCAAAGGAAGTGCTTGGCGCGAAGCTGGAAGGCAGAACGATCATCAAGGAAATCTTTGTCCCGAAGAAGATTATCAATATCGTGGCGAAGTGATGACGGCAATTGTGGCAGCGGCTGTTACGGCTCCACCGGCTTCAGTCTGCTGATATCCGGCTTCGCAACCATGGAATAGTTCGTGTAGTATACGACAAACCCCGGCTTTGATCCGTTGGGTTTCTTCACCTCGCGGCGCTGTACATAGTCGATTTCCACTTTGTCGGCGTCCCGGGCGCTGGAATAGTACGCCGCGGCTCCTGCTGCCAGTTCAAAGACATGATCGGGAAGATCCTCCCCGTTCTTTCTTCTGACGATGACATGGGAGCCGGGCGCCTTTTTGGAATGAAACCACCAGTCGGATGCATTGGCAAACCGGAAGGTGAGTTCATCGTTCTGCAGATTGTTCTTGCCTGCATAGATATCATATCCATCCTCTGTCCGGTAATGCCAGGGCCTGGACTTCTCAGGGCGCGAAGCGCCCTTCTTTTTCTGACTGTCATGCCGCTTCAGGTATCCGGACTGAACCAGCTCCTCCCTGATCTGAGCCAGATCCGCCTCGCTCTGTGCCTGATCCAGAAACGTCCTGATCGATTCAAGCTGATTCACGTCCGCCTCCGTCTGCCGGATCAGTTCCGAGAGAGCCTCGCAGGTCCGTTTCAGTTTCTCATATTTCTCAAAGAAACGCTGCGCATTTTCCGAAGCAGTCAGATTCGGATCCAGCGTGATCTTAACTTCCCTGTCATTGTCATAATAATTGGGCACGGTCACACTGGACGCGCCGGGCTCCACCAGATAGCTCCAGGTATGCAGAAGTTCTCCGTAAAGGCGGAACCTGTCGCGCTTTTCGGTATCCTTCAGCTGTCGGCTCTGCAGGTCGAGCTTCCTGGATTCCCGTTCGAGCATCGTTCCCACCAGACGCCGCAGGTCGCTGCTTTTCTGGCGGATCCTCTCCGCGCGGTTCTTCTGGGCGTAATACGTTTCCAGTACTTCCGAGACCGTGTCAAAACGCACCTGCCGCATATCCTGATACATCGTAAGCGGTACGGAGGCAAACTCTGCGGGCACATCCTCCCTGTCATAGATGATGTTCGGGGAAAATGCGCCTGCCCGGACATCCTCCATCAGCTCCAGGAAGATCCTCGCAAGATGAAGCTGTTCATCCGGACCGATCTCCTTCGCGCTCCTGTCGCTTTCCAGCCCTGCCCTGCAGCAGACCTCCTGGGCGATGACAGGGCTGATCCCGGTGAAGCTCATATAGACAGCCTTGTACAAAGGCTGGGGTTTCCGGAAAACAGCATCGGCAAATGCCTCCCGTCCGGCCGTCAGCGGATCCAGCTTCTCCTGGGTCACCGGGATAAAGTATTCTCTTCCCGGAAGCACTTCCCGGACAGAAGAAGTCTGAGCGGAGATATGCTTGAGGGAATCGATGATCCTTCCATTCTCATCACAGAAGATCAGGTTGGAATGCTTTCCCATAAGCTCCAGGATCAGATCCTTCCTCCGCAGATCACCCATCTCATCATAATGCTCGATCTCAAAGTGAATGATGCGCTCGAGGGAAGGCTGCCAGACGCGCAGGATCTTCCCGCTGCCGATATGCTTGCGAAGAAGCATACAGAAATTAGGCGCCTTCATCGGGCTGAGCTTGTTCTGCTGCGTCAGATAAACCAGCGGGAGAGAGGCGGAAGCACTGAGAAGAACCCGCTTCTGGCCCTGGGGTGTTTTCACGGTAAGCATCAGCTCATCCGCTTCCGGCTGTGCGATCTTGCTGATCCGTGCGCCCTGGATCAGGGCATTCATCTCCGATACGATATTCGCGACAGTGATTCCGTCCAGTGCCATGATGATCCTCCTTTATCAATCCTGCTTATCGGGACAGGCTGTACAGGTCCCGTTATTGTTCAGTATGTTGTCCCTCAGTGTGTTTTCTTCGAAACTGACGGAATTGTAACGCATGCCCCGGCCTGCGGATGGCTTCC
>CAJOQO010000169.1 GCA_905236545.1 uncultured Lachnospiraceae bacterium | reverse complement strand
CTCTGGACAACGCATTTATTATTCTGGATGAAGCGCAGAACACCACGCCCGCCCAGATGAAGATGTTCCTGACCAGAATCGGATTCGGTTCAAAGGTAATCATAACCGGTGATCTGACGCAGAAAGATCTTCCCTTTGAAGCGAAGAGCGGTCTGGAGGTCGCTGTCGAGGTATTGAAAAAAATTGACGACATCGCATTCTGCCAGCTGACCAGCAAGGACGTAGTCAGGCACCCGCTGGTACAGAAGATCGTTCAGGCATATGAGGCATACGAGAAGAAACATGACACTGAACTTCGAAAGCGAGACAGAGATCATTCCCGATCTGGGAGAGAGCGCAGAATCTCTGGCAGAGAAAGTCATCAGGGCAGGTCTTGATGTGACCGGCTGCCCCTTTGAAATACAGGTGAATGTCCTCCTCACGGACAGTGAGAGGATCCGTGAGATGAACAGCCGGTTCCGGCAGATCGATTCACCTACAGATGTATTGTCTTTTCCGATGCAGGAGTTTCCCTCTCCTGCTGACTTTTGTGCGTTTCATGACAATGACTGCAGTGCATTTGATCCCGGAACGGGAGAGCTGCTCCTGGGAGACATTGTGGTAAACACGGAACGGGTCATCTCCCAGGCCCGGGATTATGGGCACAGTGAACGGAGAGAATTCGCATTTCTTATCGCACACAGCCTGCTTCATCTGGTTGGATATGACCATATGGAGGAGGATGAGCGGATACAGATGGAAAACCGGCAGAGACAGATCATGGATCGAGCCGGGATTCCACGCTGAGCACCGCATAAGGAGTATAACTTATTAACAGGGGTAGAGCCGCAGGCTCTGAAAGGAGTACAGTATGAACAAAATGAGAGTAGCAGCCGCATGCGCGGCAGGCATCATGGCAGTTTCGGCATTCGGAACATGCGTATGGGCGGAAGAGGCTGCCGGGGACACCTGCGTCAGCTTTCTGACAGGCAAGACCGTACCGTCCTCGATCGGACGGACCAGGCCGACCGCGCTGATGATCGAAAACGATGCCGACGCGGTTGAGTGGCAGAACGGCACCAGCAACGCGGATGTCATGTATGAGGCGATGGTGGAAGGTGCGATCACCCGTCTGATGGGGATCTTTGAAAACCTGGAAGGCGTTTCCATGGTGATGCCGATCCGTTCCTGCAGACCCTATTATGTATATTTCGCACGGGAATTCAACGCACATTACGGACATTACGGACAGGTGGTATATGCGGTTCCGATTCTCCAGCTTGATACCACCGATGATATCGCAGGCATTCCTTACGGGGAAAGCGGACAGGAATATCAGCTTCATGACGGCAGCGCAGCCTATATCAGGGATCATGAAGGGGTTACCGGTATCTATACCAACAAAGAGCTTCTCGATGGTGTGATCAAGAGCTCTGACTGGAAGACCACCTACGCGGAAGGCTACAACGGGCATTATCAGTTTGCTCCGGAAGGAGAGACGGTTACGCTTGACAACGGGCAGATCGCGAAGGTTGTCATTCCGGGATTCACCTACAATCATGCCCGTTTCGATTACAATGAAGCGGATGGCCTGTATTACCGCTCCGAGTTCGGATCTCCGCAGATCGATCATCTGAACGGACAGCAGCTTTCCTATAAGAATATCATTATCCAGGAATGCCCGTCCCAGCTGGCGGATGAGCATTATCTGTGGACTGACCCGGTCAACGGATATGACGGCGGAACCGGATGGTTTATCACCAACGGCCGCGCTGAGAAGATCACCTGGAAGAAGGAAAACTGGAGTGCCGACGATCCGATCGAGACAACCATCACCACACCGAACTGCTCGTGGGATGTGCGCGAATGCGATTTCAATGTAACCCGTTATTATGACGCAAACGGCAATGAGATCAGGCTCAACCCGGGCAAGACCTTCGTTGAGATCGTGCGCAATCAGGATGATCCCAGGGTTGTGATCTCTGATGATCCCTCCATCGATACCAGCATCATCGACAGCCTTGGCTGATCCGGATTTTTTGATCAGGAGCTGTTTGAAACAGCTCCTTAGAACTTTGAGGTATTCAAGTGGCAGACCTGGAAGAGAAGGATGCGGCGGAAGATAAGAGCTTATCTTCCGCTCCGGACAAAAAAATAGCAGGGGATAACACCGCGAAGAACGTTCTCATTCAGGGAACGATCCTCGCGGCTGCCTCGATTATTGCAAAAATTATCGGGCTTCTTTACCGTATCCCTCTGTTCAATATTCTCGGGGATGTGGGAAACAGCTATTATTCCACCGCCAATGAGATCTATTCCATCATTCTCATGATCTCTTCCTTCAGTCTTCCGCTTGCCGTTTCCCGTCTGATGAGCGAACGCATCCAGAAGGGGGAGATGCGCAACGCGAACAGGGTGTTTCTCTGTTCGATGCGCTTTGCCGTTCTGTCCGGCGCGATCCTGGCGCTGGTCACATATGCGTTTGCCGGCGTTCTTACGAAATATGTAATGAATGTCGAATATGCGAAATACGGTCTGCGTGTTCTGGCGCCTGTCATCCTGATCTTCGCGATAACGGGCGTATTCCGGGGATTCTTCCAGGGGTTTTCCAACATGGTTCCCACCGCGCTCTCGCAGGTGATCGAGCAGATCGTCAACGCCCTGGTCTCCATCTGGGGCGCCTGGGTGCTGATGGACTACGGGAAAAGCCTGGTCCTGCAGGGGGAAAATGAACTGGTCGCCCCCGGCTGGGGCGCTGCCGGCGCAACCTTCGGTACCGTTGCGTCCGTCACGATCGCGCTTCTGTTCATGATGTATCTGTATGCACGGTTTAACCGCAGGTTCCGTCACGCAGTCAGAAAGGACCGGACCCTGAAGAGGGAATCCTCCCGTTATCTGTACAGAATCCTGATTCTGACCATTCTTCCGATCATCCTTTCCACGCTGGTCTACAACATTTCAAACGTATTGGACCAGGGAATCTTTAACGCGATCCTGAAGAGCCAGAACTATACCGAGAAGCAGTACGCCACCATCTGGGGAATCTATACGGGGCGTTTCCGTGTCCTGATGAATGTGCCTCTGTCCCTGGCCTCTTCCCTGGGACCGGCTGTCGTGCCTTCCCTGACCGCGGCGGTTGCCGCGAAGGATAAGGCTTCCGCTGTCAGAACCGTCCATTCCTCCACGCGCTATACCATGATCGTAACGATCCCCTGCGCATTTGGCATGGCGGCGCTCGGCGGACCGATTATCCAGATGCTGTTCCATCCTGATTCCGGCATGCCTCTTTCCGGCGGGATCATGCAGGCGGGCGCTGCCGTGATTATACTCTACGCGCTCAGCACGCTGACAACCGCGATCCTGCAGGGACTGGGCCGCCTCAGGGAGCCTCTGATCCATAACGCTGTCGCGCTGGTGATCCATGTGATTGCGCTGGTTGTGATGCTTCGTTACCTGAATCTGAATATCTACGCCGTTCTCTACTCAAACGCGGTCTTCGCGCTTGTTGTCTGTATCCTGAACGCGCTTTCGATTCGCAGGTTTATCTATTATCAGCAGGATCTGAAGAAAACCTACCTCATCCCGCTTATCTCGTCGATCATAATGGCGTTCGGGTGCTACGCGATCTGGTACGTCCTGAACAAGGTGTTTGGCAATTCCTTCGCTACGATCCTCGCGATCCTGTGCGGCATCATCATCTATCTGATCTCGCTGGTCGCGTTCCGCGGCCTGACGGAGCCGGAGATGCGCAGGCTGCCGAAGGGAGATGTTCTGGTCGGGCTGTTCCGGAAAATGGGACTGCTGCGGTAACGGCCGCTGGGAGTCGGTTTCTGTTTCTGTTCATGGTCAATGTCATTGTCTTTAGACGGAAGTGACCTGACCGGCCTTTTATCAAATATAATATGCAGATGAATCATACTGTTTATGAATCCGAAGAATTCCGGCAGATGCTGAGAGAGACATCTGCCATGAAAGAGCCGCCTGTCACAGACGGCTCTCTTCGGCAGGCTTTCTTTATCAACCGGTGCCGCCAGCTTGTTCTGGAAAAGGAGAAGGAAACGGGCAGGCAGCCGACTTTTCATGTGGTAACCTTCGGGTGCCAGATGAATGAGCGGGATTCGGAAAAGCTGCGGGGGATCCTCATGCTCGCAGGCTTTTCCCGGACGGAAAAGGAAGAGGCGGATCTCGTTCTCTATAACACCTGCACTGTCCGCGAGAATGCAAATGAGCGCCTTTACGGACGCCTCGGATCGCTCAGCACCCTCAGGAAGAAGAATCCTTCCATGAAGATCGTGCTGTGCGGCTGCATGATGCAGGAGAAGGATGAGATCGAGAGGATCCGGCAGAAGTACCGCTATGTCAGCCTGGTGTTCGGCACCCACAATCTCCATCGTTTCGCAGAGCTTCTGTGTGCCTGCCTGATGTCGGATGAACAGATCATCGATGTCGTGGACGGCACAGACGCGATTGTCGAGAACCTGCCCGCAGAGAGAACCTATCCCTTTAAGAGCGGCGTCAATATCATGTTCGGCTGCAACAATTTCTGCACCTACTGCATCGTGCCTTATGTGCGCGGGCGGGAGAAGAGCAGGGAGCCGAGGGAGATCCTCCGGGAGATCGAAGCTCTGGCGGCGGACGGAGTTGTCGAGGTCATGCTTCTTGGCCAGAATGTCAATTCCTACGGAAAAGGGCTCGATGACGGGATCACCTTTGCAAAGCTTCTCGAGGAAGCGGAAAAGGTGGACGGGATCAGGCGGATCCGTTTCATGACCTCTCATCCGAAGGATCTGTCGGACGGCCTGATTGAAGTCATGAAGAATTCCGCAAAGATCTGTCCGCACCTGCATCTGCCGGTTCAGAGCGGATCCTCAAGGCTTCTTCGCCTGATGAACCGGCACTATACGAAAGAGTCCTACCTTGAACTTGTGGAGCGGCTTCGCGCAGCGATTCCCGATCTGTCCCTTTCGACGGACCTGATCGTAGGATTCCCGGGCGAAACGGAAGAGGACTTCCTGGATACGCTCGATCTGGTGCGCCGTGTTGAATATGACTCGGCTTTTACGTTTCTGTATTCGAAACGGACCGGGACACCGGCCGCGTCCATGGAGGGCCAGGTGAGCGATGAGACGGCGCATGAACGGTTTGACCGTCTCCTGAAAGAAGTACAGGACATCGGCCGCAGACGTTCCTCCCGGTTTGAGGGAACCGTTCAGAGCGTTTTGGTGGAAGATCTGAACCGGCAGGAAAAAGGCTTCGTGACAGGGCGCACGCCTCACAATCTCGTAGTGCATTTTCCGGGAGACCGGAGCCTGATCGGGACGATCTGCGATGTCAGGCTAACGAAGGCGCATGGTTTCTACTATACCGGCACCATTGCGCCCGAACGCGCGGAAACGGTTTAAACGGCAGCGATCAGTTTACGAAATGGAGAATCCCATGCTTCTGGATGAGGTTGATATCAGCCGCCTGTCGCCGATGATGAAACTGTATGTCGAGACGAAGCGGCAGTATGCGGACTGTATTCTGTTTTACCGTCTGGGCGATTTCTATGAAATGTTCTTTGATGACGCCATCCTGGTTTCCAGAGAACTGGAGATCACGCTGACCGGGAAGGAATGCGGCCTGGAGGAAAGAGCCCCCATGTGCGGGGTTCCCTATCATTCTGTGGACGGATATCTGAACCGGCTGGTAGCGTATGGCCACAAAGTCGCGATCTGCGAGCAGGTGGAGGATCCGAAGCTGGCGAAAGGGCTGGTAAAGCGGGAGGTCGTACGGATCGCGACGCCGGGGACGAATCTCACCTCCGCACTGGATGCCGGAAAAAACAATTACCTGATGAGCATCGTCTATCTCTCAGGCCTGTTCGGCATCTCATCCGTCGATATCACCACGGGCGCGTTTTTTGTGACGGAAGCGGATTCGCGCAGGCGGCTTCGGGATGAGATCCTGCGCTATCAGCCGGCGGAGATTATCTGCAACGAGGCCATGCAGATGTCCGGCTTCGATCTGAACGAGATCCACGATACGGAAGGCGCGGCAATCTTTCCGCTGGACACTTCTTATTTTGACGCGGAGGGATGCAGGCAGGCTATCCTTGATCATTTTCATGTGCAGTCCCTGCAGGGGATCGGCCTTGGCGACATGGAGTGCGGATCGATCGCGGCCGGAGCGGTTCTGCGCTATCTGACCGAGACACAGAAATCGGAGCCCGGCAATCTGACGCAGATCACCCCCTACACCATCGGGAAATACATGGTGCTCGACACCTTCACGAGGCGAAACCTTGAGCTGACGGAGACGATGCGGGAGAAGGCCAGAAGAGGTTCTCTGCTGTGGGTGCTTGACCGCACGAAGACGGCAATGGGGGCCCGGATGCTCCGTTCGTTTCTGGAGCAGCCGCTGATCGATCCGGAGGAAATCGAGCTGAGGCTGGAGGCGGTATCCCAGATGTGCCGGAACGCGATCACGCGTGAGGAGATCCGGGAATATCTTCAGCCGGTCTACGATCTGGAGCGGCTGGTCTCCAGGATCGCTTACCGCACCGCGAATCCGCGGGACCTGATCGCGTTCCGCACATCACTGGAGATGCTTCCGCCGATCCGCAGGGCACTGACGGAGTTTTCATCTCCCCTGCTCGACCGGATCAGGGAGGAGATCGACGAGCTGAAGGATATCTGCGGCCTTATCGCCGGATCCATCATCGACGATCCGCCTGTGGTGATCCGGGAAGCGGGGTTCATCCGCGACGGATATAACGAGGAGGTTGACAGGCTCCGCGCCGCGGCCAGAGACGGAAAAAGCTGGCTGGCAGATGTGGAGAAGAGGGAGAGGGAACAGACCGGAATCACCAGGATGAAGCTGAAGTTCAACAAGGTCTTCGGGTATTATCTTGAAGTGCCGAACAGCTTCCGGGACCAGGTTCCCGAAACCTACATGCGCAAGCAGACTCTGGTCAATGCCGAACGATATATCACGCCGGAGCTGAAGGAACTGGAGGAGACGATTCTCGGGGCGTCGGACAGGCTTAATACGCTGGAATATGAACTGTTTGTACAGATCCGGGAAGAGATCGCTTCCCATATTTCCCGTATCCAGAAAACCGCGCGGGCTGTCGCGGGGGTTGACGTTTTTGCGTCCCTCGCCTGTGCGGCGGAGCAAAACCGTTATGTCCGTCCGAAAATCAACAGCCGCGGGGTGATCGATATCAGGGACGGGCGCCATCCTGTCGTGGAGCAGATGGCGGGCGGCGAGCTCTTTGTACCGAACGATACGGTTCTTGATAACCGGAAAAACCGGGTCAGCATCATTACCGGCCCGAACATGGCAGGAAAGTCCACCTATATGAGGCAGACCGCCCTGATCGTGCTGATGGCGCAGATCGGGTCATTTGTCCCGGCCGCGTCCGCCAGTATCGGCGTTGTTGACCGAATCTTTACCCGGGTCGGCGCTTCCGATGACCTGGCCAGCGGGCAGTCCACCTTCATGGTGGAGATGAGCGAGGTCGCGCTGATTCTGCGTCAGGCGACCCGGAATTCTCTGCTGATCCTTGATGAGATCGGCAGAGGGACCTCGACCTATGACGGGCTGTCGATCGCCTGGGCAGTCGTAGAGCATATCGCGGATCCGAAGCTGATCGGGGCGAAGACGCTCTTTGCGACGCATTATCATGAGCTGACCGAGCTGGAGGGAAAGATCCCCGGAGTGAATAACTATTGTATTGCCGTCCGGGAAAAGGGCGACGATATCGTGTTCCTGCGCAAGATCGTGAAGGGAGGCGCAGACCGCAGCTACGGGATCCAGGTTGCGCGGCTGGCAGGGGTGCCGGATACCGTGATCCTCCGCGCGAAGGAGCTCGCGGAAGAGCTGAGCGAGCATGATATCACGGAGAACGCGGCGGTTCCGGCCGAACAGCCTCCGTCGAAAAAGGGAAAACGGAAAAAGGCGGACGAGGTTGATCTGCATCAGATGTCATTCTTTGATACCGTGACGGATGAGGATGTCCTACGGG
>CAJOQO010000168.1 GCA_905236545.1 uncultured Lachnospiraceae bacterium | reverse complement strand
TTTGTCCTTCCGGGATTCAACTTCGCGGGAATCGGTGATATCGCGCAGGCGAATCCGGACAAGAAGTTTATTGTCGTCGACTCGACGATCACGGACAGCGAAGGAAATGCGGTAACGCTGGATAATGTTTATACCATGACGTTCAAGGAGCAGGAGGGCGGCTTCCTGGCCGGTGTCGCCGCGGCGCTCACGACAAAGAGCGGCAAGGTTGCGGTCGTGAACGGCATGCCTTTCCCGTCGAATGTCAACTATGAGCTTGGCTTCATGAGCGGCGTGAACTATGCCAATGAGAACTATGAAACAAAGGCGGAGTGTGTGGAGCTTCCGTCCTACGCCGGAACCGACCTGTTCGGAAACGATGTGGGCGGCAACTATGTCGGTGACTTCGGTGATGAGGCACAGGGCAAGGTAGTCGGAGAAGCGCTGATCGAGGAAGGCTGTGACGTAATCTTTGTCGCTGCCGGTGCGTCCGGAAACGGTGTCTTCACCGCTGCGAAGGAAGCGGATGACGTCTATGTGATCGGCTGCGATGTCGACCAGTTTGACGATGGCGTAAACGGAGACGGAAACATCATTCTGACCTCTTCCCTTAAACTGATGCATACGAATGTTGCCCGTCAGCTGGAAGAGATCTACAACGGTACCTTCAAAGGAGAGGATGCCCTGCTCGGAGCGGACACCGAATCCACCGGAATCGTTACGGAGGAAGGCCGTCAGCAGCTCGATGACGGTGTGATCGAGAAGCTTGATGAGTGCTTTGAACTGCTTCAGTCCGGCGATATCGTCCCGGCATCCCAGGAGGACTTCCAGGGCCTGAAATAAGGAACCTGCCATCTCTCCCGGATAAACAGATGAAACGCAAAGAGGCCTGCGCAGCATGCTGCGCAGGCTTCTTTCTGTTATTTACAGCTCCATAGCTGCCGGGGCATTTTCTTTGAAACAGACGGGGAGGAACCGTGAATAGTAACACGACCAGGGTGTATGTGAGGGAGATCAGCAGATAAAAGATGCGGAACCGGCGAAAAGTATGATAGAATCAGAAAAGGAAAACGATGACGGCAAATTTGCCATAAGGAGAAACGATGGAAGAGTACATTGTGGAACTGCGCCACATTACCAAGAGATTTCCGGGGATCATCGCGAACGATGATGTCAGCCTCGGGATCCGCAAAGGAGAAGTCTTCGCACTGCTGGGAGAAAACGGCGCCGGCAAATCCACCCTCATGAGCATGCTGTTCGGCATGTACGCGCCCGACCGCGGCGAGATCTATGTGAGGGGAGAAAAAGTGGAATTCCATTCCGCGAACGACGCAACCGCAAAAAACATCGGAATGGTGCATCAGCATTTCAAACTGGTCGACAACTACACGATTGCGGAAAATATTGTGCTCGGCGTGGAACCGATGACCAAAATACTCGGATTCCTGCCCTCCGTGAATATGAAGCAGGCGAACCGGGAGATCGCCCGTCTGTCAAAAGAATACGGACTCGAGGTAAACCCGACGGATCTGATCGGGAATGTTCCCGTGTCGGTGCGTCAGAGGGTTGAGATCCTGAAGATGCTCTACCGCCAGGCTGAGATCATGATCTTTGATGAGCCGACAGCGGTACTGACGCCCTCGGAGATCGAATTTCTGCTGAAGATCATAGACTCCCTCCGCAAAGCGGGGAAGACGATCATACTGATTACGCATAAGATCGAAGAGATCAAGCAGATCGCGGACCGCTGCGCGATCCTCTGCAGGGGAAAGCTGATCGATGTGCTGGATGTGAAGAGCGCAAGCGCACAGGAGATGGCCAATATGATGGTGGGGCGCGAGGTGGACCTGCAGGTACACAAGAGCGAAGCGCATCCCGGGAAAACCATCCTTGAGGTAAAAGACCTGACGGTTCTGAATGAAAACAGGTTCCCTGTCGTGAAGGGGGTATCCTTCTCCATCCGGGCCGGGGAGATCTTTGCGATCGCAGGCGTATCCGGCAATGGGCAGACAGAGATCGCGGACGCCGTTGCCGGACTGCTTCCGGCCGCGCAGGGTGCGATCCTTCTGAACGGGAAGGACATCACGCGCGCGCCGATCCGCAGCCGCGCGGAGGCAGGCATCTCCTATATTCCGGAAGACAGACATTCAACGGGCGTGGTGATGGACTTCCCGCTGGGAGAAAACCTGGCGCTCAGGCGTTATAGGAAAGAACCCTTCTCCTCCCGGGGAATCCTGAACTTCGGGAAGATACGGGAGCGTGCGCAGGAGCTGATCAGCCGGTACGATATCCGCTGCGCGCAGGGTCCGAAAACCATAGTCCGCTCCATGAGCGGCGGGAACCAGCAGAAGGCGATCGTCGGGCGGGAGATCGAAGAGCATTCCGACCTGATCATTTTCGTCCAGCCGACCAGAGGCCTTGACATCGGCGCCATCGAGAAGATCCATCATTATATCCTGGCGGAACGCGACCGGGGCGCGGCGATCCTTCTGATCTCCCTGGAGCTGAACGAAGTCATGGAGCTTGCGGATACCATCGGCGTCATTTTCAGCGGGGAGATGCTGAAGATTGCTCCGGCGGATTCGATGACGCGGCATGAGGTCGGACGTTATATGATGGGGGTGAAGGAAGCATGACGGAAAAGAAAAGAAAGGGCCTCGCCGGACTTCTTACCAGCGAGCGCTGGGCGAATGTGACGGTCTCTGTGCTGGCAGTGATCCTGATGCTCGCGGCCTCGTCCGTCCTCCTTCTGATCATGGGCAAGAACCCCGTGACGGCATTCCAGAGCTTCCTGCAGGGATGCGGATGGCTGCCGAAAAAGAACTATGGCGGCGGAAGCGGTATGCTGTCTGACTTTTTTGATTACCTGAATATCCTTGCGCCCATGCTTCTGGCCGCGCTGTCCTTTATCGTAGCGTTCAAGACCGGGCTGTTTAATATCGGAATCTCCGGGCAGATGCTGCTCTCCGGATTCCTTGCGACGATCCTGGTCGGCTATGTCAAGGATCTGAATCCGTGGATCGCCAGGCCCCTGGTTCTTCTGACCGGCATCGTGGCGGGAGGGCTGAGCGGCGCGCTCATCGGATATCTGAAATACCGGTTCAACATTCATGAGGTCGTGTCCACGATCATGGTCAACTACATCATCTGCTATACGACAGGGTTCTTCATCAATACCCGTTATGTGGATATGCTCACGCGGTCCAGCAGGATCTGTACCCCGAATTCCCGGCTGACCTGGACGAAGGTTCCGATCGGCGGCGTGAACTGCAACATTCCTCTGGGAATCGTGATTGCCCTCGCCGCCGCTTTTGTGGTGAAATTCCTGTTTGACAGAACCGTTTTCGGTTTCGAGCTGAAGGCGGTCGGCACCTCCCGGCAATGCGCCAGGTATATCGGCGTGAACGTGGGCAAAAGCATCGTTCTGTCCATGGCGCTCTCCGGCGTATTCGCGGGCCTTGCCGGCGTTACCTATTATCTGGGCTATACGAATACGATCGTTCCGAAGACGCTTCCGGGGATGGGATATGACTCCATCGCCGTGGCGCTGCTGGGCAATTCGTCTCCGGTCGGGGCGATCTTTGCTTCCATGATCGTAACCGTCTTCCAGAGCGGCGCGAACTATATGAGCTCCTCGGTCGGCGTGGCAAAGGAGATCGCGTCCCTGATCACCGGCATCCTGCTGTTGTTCGCTGCGTGCGGAGAATACATGAAGGCGCTGGGGGCAAGAAAGATTCAGAGAGAGGAGGACGCCAGGGCGGCGCTGCGCGAGGCATCCTCCGGCGGGCTGCGCGGTCCGGAGGACGCGGCTGCCGCGGAC